>JBKJMF010000020.1:0-8420 GCA_046596525.1 Devosia sp.
TGCCACCAGGTGTCGACGATCTCGCAGCGCTCCTTGCCGATGTGCTTGTGGTACCAGAGCCAGGCCTCTGGATTGATCGGCTCGCCCACCGAGCCGAGCAGCCGCAGCGATGGCATCTCGTGCTTATCGGCGAAGGCCGGACCGGCACCCATCAGCGCCCGGATGGCCGTCGGGGCGGTGTAGAAGATGTTGACCTGGTGTTTTTCGATCACCTGCCAGAAGCGCGAGGCATCCGGGTAGCTCGGAATGCCTTCGAACATCAGCGTGGTCGCGCCGTTGGCCAGTGGCCCGTAGACGATGTAGCTGTGGCCGGTGACCCAGCCGACATCGGCGGTGCACCAGTAGATCTCGCCCGGCCGGTAGTCGAACACCCGCTCGTGGGTGAGCGAGGCCCAGACGATGTAGCCGCCGGTGGTATGCAGCACGCCCTTCGGCTTGCCGGTGGAGCCCGAGGTGTAGAGGATGAACAGCGGGTCTTCGGCGTTCATCGGCTCGGGCGGGCAATCGGCCGAGACCTTGGCGGCTTCGTCGGCATACCAGACGTCGCGTCCGGCCTGCATCTCCACCGCATTGCCTGTGTTCTTGACGACGATGACGCGCTCGACGCCTGGTGTCTTCGATAGGGCCTCGTCGACGTTCTTCTTGAGTGGAATGGTCTTGCCGCCGCGGCGGCCTTCATCGGCAGTGAGCACGATCCGGCTGTCGCAGTCGTTGATGCGGCCGGCGATCGAATCCGGCGAGAAGCCGCCGAAGATCACCGAGTGCACCGCGCCGATGCGGGCGCAGGCGAGCATCGCCACCGCGGTGTCGATGATCATCGGCATGTAGATGGTGACGCGGTCGCCCTTCTTGACGCCGTTGGCCCTCAGCACGTTGGCGAAGCGGCCGAGCCGCTCGTGCAGCTGGCGGTAGGTAATCCTGTCGTCGGTGCCCGGGATGTCGCCTTCCCAGATGATGGCGGTCTCGTCGCCGCGGGTCGCGAGGTGGCGATCAACGCAGTTGTACGAGATGTTCAGCACCCCGTCCTCGAACCATTTGATCGAGACGTCGGGGTAGGCAAAGCTGGTGTTCTTGATCTTGGTCGGGGCCTTGATCCAGTCGATACGCTGCGACTGCTCCCTCCAGAACCCATCCGGATCGCTCAGCGAGCGCGCGTACATCTCATCGTATTGCGCCGCCGTGGTCCGCGTCCGCGCAATCGCCGCCGCGCTGGGGGCGAACACCAAACTCTCGCTCATCGCTAATCCTCCCGGTTTTGCGAACCGTTCTAACCAAGCGCTTAAAGCCGGGCAAGCAGACCACTTGCCGCCTTTAGGTGGATGAAACCTCTTGGGAAACCCTTCAGAAACCCTTGGCGTAAACGCTTTCTCGGCGGTTTCCGGCGACAATGCCGACAATACCATTTGGAGGCTCCGATGCCCGAACTCGGCTATCACGCCGCGCGACCGGACGAACTCGACATGATCCACCACGAACTGATGGCGGTGATCGACGAGTCGCCGCACTATTCGGACCGCTTCAAGGAGCACGAGAAGGGCCGGCTGACCAAGGGGTTCCTCCGCGCCCTGCAGCGCGTCGACTCGTTCCACGTCATCATCCTGACGCAGGACGGCGTCGCCGGCGGCGGACTGATCTCGGGGCCCGAGACCGGCTCGATCTTTCGCTACTGGAGCTGGATCTTCCCGTCGCACCGGCAGAGCCGGCTCGGCATCTACGGCATGCGGGTGTTCGACGAGCACTGGGACAACGGCAAGTTCCACAAGGCCTTCACCTGGGTGCGGCCCGAGAACGAAGTCGCCCTCGCTTTGCTCCGCCGCTACGGCTACGAGCAGGCGGCACTGCTGCGCCAGCAGATCTTCGGGCAGGACTACGTGGTGATGGAGAAATTCTACACCAAGCTCACCGAGGAATATGACTCGGGCATGGGCATGGGCCGCGTAGCGAAGCTCAAGGCGCGGATCGATACGCTGCTGGGGCGGTTCTTCTTATCGAACAACTCCCGCAGCCGCGGCCCGATCGACACATCGATTCCGGCCATCCGCTTGGCCGTCAGCCACATCGCCGCCGACCAGAACGTCTGCGCCGCGAGTGCTGCCACCGCAGCTCCCATTAGCCCGTGCACCGGCACCAGCAGGATATTGGCGCCGATCAGCACGCCCATGCCGAGGCCGATGGCCGGGAGCGTGGCGTAGGGGCGGTCATGGATCGACAGCACCAGCGCCGCCGGGCCGAACAGCGAGCGCACGCAGAGCGTCAGGCAGAGCACGGCCAGCGGCCCGACGCCGGCCTGAAACTCGGCGCCGAACAGCATCAGCAGCAGCGGCCCGGTGGCGACGATAATCGCCAGGAGCCCTATGGAGATCGCGCTGGCGACAAGGTTCGCCTCGCCGATCTGTTTCATGAACCCGGCGCGGTCGGCCGCGGCATTGCGCTCGAACATCTCGGGCAGTGTCACCGCGTAGACGGCCGAAACCGCGAACGCCACCAGCGAAAACACCCGGGTGCAGACGCCGAAGATCGCGAGGCTTTCGCGGTCGAGGAAGTTCGAGAGGATCAGCAGGTCGATATCGAAGAAGAAGTCGGTGGCGAGCGCGATCACCACCCAGGGCAGCGCGAAACGCCACCAGCGCTTCTGCTCGGCCGGGCCGACCGGCGCGGCATCTGGGACCTGCCGGACTGCGCGCAGCACCCAGGCGAACTGGGCAGCAGCGATGATGGCAAAGCCGATAGCGAGCAGCCAGATCAGTTCGGCGAACTTTGCCGCCGCATCGCCGGCCATGGCGGCAAGCGCAAAGCAGAGGACGATCAGTAGCGGGCGGAAGATCGTATCGGCGAAGAAGCCGGCGAATGGGCGCTTTAGCCCGACCAGCAGCGCGCTATTGCAGTAGACCACAGCCGTGGCCAGCGTCATCAGGCAGGCCGGGAGCCAGTGGGCGGTCAGCACCCTGCCCGGCTCGCCGAACAGCGCGGCCAGCGGATAACCGGCGACGAGCAGTAGCAGCGCCGTTGCGGCGACGTGGCCGTAGGCACGCAGCATGAAGCCGCGCAGCAACCGGCCCTCGCCCTTCGAGCGATACTCCGCGGCGAAGTAGGTGCCGATGGTCTCGAAGCCGAGCGGCATTACCACGGCGACAATGTTCACGGTGGCGATGATCAGCAGGTACTCGCCGAGGATCTCGGCGCCCCACAGGCGGGCGATCGCCGCCTGGGCGAGGAAGATCACCCCGGCGCCGGACAGCCGGGCCCCGAAGATCACGCTCGATTGCGAGACGAGGCGTTGCCGGAGGCTCATCTGATGTCACGCTGCTGGTCGGGCTTGGCCCGGTCGGGGCGCAGCCGGTCGACGTGGCGGCCGAGCATGTGCGCGACTTCGCGACCGGCGAACGCGCCTTCGCCGAGCAACCGCGGCCACCAATGCCGGGCATAGTTGGCCACCGGCGGCACCGGCGTGATCACGCCGCGCTCGCCGACCATGCCCTTCTTGAACTGGTGCAAGCCCTGGAAGCCGTCGGTGCCCCCGAGGTCGTACCAGCGGGCATCGGTGTTGTCGCGCAGCCAGCGGATGATGTGCCAGTGGAGGAAATAGCCGGCGCGCAACTCGAGGGCCGCCGCGCTGGTGGCGCCGTAAAGATAGACCGCTCGGTCGCCTGCCTTGAAGATGATCGCCCCGCCGACGATCTCGCCGGCATGGCGGACGAAAAACAGTTCCGGGCGGAGCTTCGGGTTCGGGATATCCATCAATGCGGAGACGGTGCCGTAGGCCGAGTGATCCGGGAACTTTTTTCGGTCGACCATCTGCTCGTAGAGCGCGTCGAACTCACCCCGTCGCTCCGGCCCAGCATGCTCGAAGCTCAGCCCGGCCTTCTCGGCCTTGTTGAGGTGGTAGCGCCATTTCTGGTGGAAGCTGGCGCGCTGCTCGGCATCGCTGAGGCGCAGGTTGACGATGTAGCGGTCCGGGAACAGTAGCTTCGCCCCCTGGCGGAAGCCGCGCTCGAGCAGCAGGCCGTACTCGGCATTGTCGCCGGTGAGCGAGGCGCGCGGCAGCACTGAGAGCATCATCTTGCGCCGGCTGGCATATTCGGCTGAGAGCGCCTCGATCATCCGGGCGTAGATGGCATTGGCTCCGGCAGCCGCGGTGCGGCGCAGCATCGGCGCCCACTTGGCGACGGCGATGGAGCCGAGCCCCAGCGGCAGGCGCTGCACCATGATGAGGCAGCCGCCGACCACTTCGCCGCCGAGTGTGAACAGTTGCGGCTCCAGCGCCACGCCGGGCCAGCGCGCCCGGGCAAAGGTCGCAAGCTGCTCCTGGCAGACGCCGTCGAACACCGCGATCGCATTATCCCAGGCTTCCGCCGCGACAAGGCGCATGGCGAAGCCCGGCGCGGTCTTTGGCGGCACATCGGACCAGGTGACTGGGCTGGGAGACAGGGCGGCAAGCGACATGTACGAAATCCGGCAGAGAACCTGCCGGACGCTATCGTCTCTGCGGTGATGAATTCCCTACGGCCCGGCTCGCAATGCGAAGGAAAGTCGGGCCGTGGTTACGAGCCGGTTAGTGGACGACCGGCGGCGCGCCCTTGATCAGCGGGATCATCGGCAGGGTGTGGCCCATCAACTGGTCGGCGCCCTCGTAGAGCATCTTGATCGACACATAGAGGATGATCACGAGGCCGATCCAGGCGATCCAGCGATACTTGTGCAGCAGCCCGGCGACCAGCGATGCGGCGACGCCCATCAGCAGCACCGACAGGCCCAGCCCGAAGATCAGCGCCACCTCGTGGTGCTGCGCGGCGCCGGCCACGGCCAGCACGTTGTCGAGCGACATCGACACGTCGGCGATGATGATCTGCCAGACGGCACTCTTCAGCGTCTTCTTTTTCTTGCCGGAAACCGTGCCATCGGCATTGAGGTCTGCATCGGCCAGCGCCTCGGTGGCGTTGTGCTCGTCCTCATGCGAGACCGAGAGCTCGCGGTACATCTTCCAGCACACCCAGAGCAGCAGCAGGCCGCCCGCGATCAGGAGGCCGCCGCCGAGCGCCAGCAACTGCGTGGTGATCAGCGCAAAACAGATGCGCAGCACGGTGGCCGCGATGATGCCGATGAGGATGGCCTTGCGGCGCAGATCTGCCGGCAACCCGGCCGCGGCGAGCCCGATGACGACGGCATTGTCGCCAGCGAGCACGAGATCGATCATGATAACCTGGAAAAATGCCGCAAAAGCCGATGCATCAAGGCCGAAGGGCATTCCGGGATATCTCCGCGCTGAAAAGGTTAATCGCGGCTATGTAAGGGGATGCACCGGGCTTGTGAAGAGCGCCATTGGAACAATTCAACACCTGCGGCGCTTTGCGCTGGCGGATCGGCGGCGCTGACCGGCGCGCCCTCCTGAAGCGCGCCGCGGATGCAGCGAGAGCCCGGAGGGGATGGCGCCACCAATCGACCGCAGGTATGCAGCCGAAGCGGCGCCAGGGCCGTTCGGTTCTACATATCAATGTCTTAGAGGATTTGGTGGGTGCGCACGGACTCGAACCGTGGACCCGCTGATTAAGAGTCAGCTGCTCTACCATCTGAGCTACGCACCCGGTCCGAGCGGCTGACTATCAGGGCTCCCCCACCTTGTCCAGCACGCATTCACATCCCTTGTGGACTTTCGCGGTTTTGCCAGATTGGTAAGTTAACGCGCTCCAATCGCCCAACCCGCCAGCCTCGCGAAAGCTCCAATGAACGATCCCGCCGAAATCGTCTCCGCACCGTGGCTCTGGCTCACGGACAATTCCGTCGCGCTGATCAGTGCCCTCTTCGTGCTCGTCGCCGGCTGGTATTTGTCGCGCGTGCTGTCGCGCATGGTGCGCAACCTGCTGCCGCGCGCCTATGGCGTCGACAAGAATTTCGCTCCGCTGCTGGCGCAGGTGACGCGATACGGCGTCATCATCTTCGCGCTGGTGACGGCGCTGAGCTTCCTCGGCGTCTCCAGCGCCTCGATTTATGCGGTGATCGGCGCCGCCGGCCTCGCCATCGCGCTGGCACTGCAGGGGACGCTGGCCAATATCGCGGCGGGAATCATGCTGGTGTGGCTACGGCCCATCGCCATCGGCGAGTACATCGTCGGCGACGGCGTGGCGGGCGTGGTGGTGGAAATCGGGCTGTTCGGTACCCGGCTGCGCTCTACCAGCGGGCTCTACATCTTCACGCCTAATCAGAAGCTCTGGTCGTCCGCCATCACCAACCACAGCCGCGAGCCGCGCCGGCGCATCGACGTGAACATCACGGTGCCGGACTCGATCAATGTCGCCGGGGCGCGCCGCACCATGCTGAAGATCGCCACCTCGGACAAGCGCGTGCAGGTCGACCCGCCGCCGACGGTGCATGTCGAGAGCTTCGTCGGCGACAAGATCATGCTGCAGCTGCGCGCCTGGGTGCCCACCCCGGAGTACCTGCCGACGCTGCGCGACCTGACCGAAAAGACCAAGCTCGCCATCAACAAGATGCTCGCGGCCGACGACGAGCACGCGCAGGTGGAACTGGCGGCCGATCCGCACACCCAGGGCGCGGGCGAACGGACGCCCGACCTCACTTGAGGTGGCGGCTCACTCCACCACATCCACCTGGTCATTCCCGCGAAAGCGGGAACCTCTGTTTCTTGCTTGTGGCACCATCGCAAACCGAGATCCCCGCTTTCGCGGGGATGACACCGACCTTGTGAACGGGCTGGAGGTCAGCCCTCAAGCGTGGCCGTCCAACCCCTTGAACGCGTCCTTGCCCCAGATGGCTTCGACTTGGCTGTTCTTGCCGCAGCCGGCGCGGTAGCGGGCGTAGTGCTCGGCCCGGGTCAGGCCGTTCTGCAGCATGTCAGTGCCCTTCCAGAAGTCCTGGTGATAGTCCTCGGCCGGCCAGAAGGTCGGGGCGATCGCAACGAGGGTCGCAACCGGTTTGCCCAGCGCCGCGGCGGTGGCTTCCTTGCCGGCTTCGGCTTCCTTCAGCTCGGTGTCGTTCCCTGCGTAGATAGCCGTGGTGTAGCTCTCGCCGAAATCGCAGAACTGGCCGCGCGCCTCGATCGGATCGATCAGGTGGAAGAAGGTATCGACCAGCTTGTCGTAGCTGGTGACCGCCGGGTCGTAGACGATCTTCACCGCCTCGCGATGCCCGGTGGTCTCGGTCACCACCTGTTCGTAGGTTGGGTTGTCGACGTGCCCGCCGATATAGCCCGAGGTCGTGAAGAGGACGCCCGGGGCGTGGTCGAAATCGCTCTCGATCGACCAGAAGCAGCCACCGGCGAAGATCGCCGTCGCCGTTTCGGCGCCTTGTGCACCGGTCATGGCCATGGCGCCCACTATGCCGATTGCCAGCGCCAGCTTGTTCTTGTGCATTGCATCCACCCCTGGGGATTTGATTGCGACGATGATTGGACCTGCCGCGCGTCACGCACAACACAAAGTAATGTGCGGCTACGGCCTGTAACCAAACAGATACGTGGTGCGAAAGGATGGAGTTGCAGCGCCCGCCGCGCAAGATAAGTTCGCCCGCATCATGCGCCCCATTCTCACCCCCCTCGCCCGGTCCCTGCCCTCCACCGTGCCGTTCACCGGCCCCGAAGCGCTCGAGCGCCGCACCGGCCTGCCGTTCCGCGCCCGCGTCGGCGCCAACGAGAGCGGCTTCGGCCCGTCGCCCAGGGTGATCGCCGCCATTGCCGCCGCGGCCGGCGAGGTGTGGATGTACGGCGACCCGGAGGTTTATGAGCTGAAGGCGGCGCTCGCCGCGCACCTAGGGATCCCGGCGGCCAACGTGGCCGTCGGCGAAGGCATCGATGGCCTGCACGGGCTGATCGCGAGGCTGATCACCGAGCCCGGCGACGTGGCCGTCACCTCGCTCGGCGCCTACCCGACGTTCAACTATCACGTCGCCGGTTTCGGCGGCCGCATCGTTGCCGTGCCCTATGCAAGCAATCACGAGGATCTCGCTGCACTCGCTGAGGCAGCGCGGCGCGAGCGGGCCAAGGTGATCTATCTGTCCAACCCGGACAACCCGATGGGCACCTGGTGGAGCGCCGCCGAGCTCGAGCGCTTCATCGCCGAGGTCCCGGAGGAGACGCTGATCCTGCTCGACGAGGCCTATTGCGAGACCGCGCCGGCCGGCACCCTGCCCGCGCTCGACAGTTCGCGGCCCAACCTGATCCGCACCCGCACCTTCTCCAAGGCGTACGGCCTCGCCGGCATGCGGGTCGGCTATGCCATCGGTGAGGCGGGCTTCATCAAGGCCTTCGACAAGGTGCGCAACCATTTCGGCGTCACCCGGCTGAGCCAGGTCGCGGCGATGGCTGCGATGGCGGATCAAGACTGGCTGGCATCGGTGGTTGCCAAAGTCGCTGCCGGGCGCGAGCGGCTCTATGCCATCGCCGCGGAGAACGGACTGACCGCGGTCAC
>JBKJMF010000329.1:0-11440 GCA_046596525.1 Devosia sp.
CATGCATAAGGGAACCGGGTGTAGGCGGGCGGGCCGGACCCCATTGGGTCGCCGACGTTCAAGGCCCACCAGCCTCGCGATGCGGCAGGGGATGCGCCCCGGCCCTAGGTGGCATAGGCCCAAAATCCCGGCCGGCCGGCGAGGCGTGAGCCTCTTCATTCGCGGACCGCTTTGAAAACTCCGAAGCCGCGAGGCTGTCGGGCGCTTACGCGTGCCCCGATCCCGCACCCCCCACCGACATCGAGGGTGAGGAGACGCCTCGCGGAGGCGGCGAGGCTGCCGCGCGGTTCGTCGCGCCGTGGCCTTTGTGCCCCAAAAGACACGATAGTGCGTGTCTGCCGCCGTTCAGCGCGTGACGGAGCATGAGCCATTGCCTACACTTGATTGAGTTTTGTGGAGATTCACTGGCCCGTGCTCAACCGGCTGTACATCGTCGTCGGCGTGATCGCGATCGTGCTGCTCGCTGCGGCCTTTGTCGTGCCGACCTTCATTCCGTGGGGCCAGTATCGCGATCGCCTCGCCGCTATCGCGGGCGAGGTACTGGGCGCGCCGGTGCGGATCGAGGGCGACGTGGCATTCTCGCTGCTGCCGCAGCCGAAACTGACCTTCTCCAATGTCAGCGCAGGTCCGCCCGACGCGCCGAACCTGACCGTTGAGCGGGTCGAGGCCGATTTCTCGCTGATCGACTTCCTGCGCGACCGCTACAACGTCACCCGCCTGCAACTCGACGGTCCGGAAGTGTCCATCGACGTCGCCGCCGATGGCTCGGTCGATACCGGCGTCGCTTTGGCGAGCTCAGTGAATAGTAACATCTCGGTTGCCAATGCGACGATCACCGGCGGCACCGTGAAGCTCCACGACGGCCGCTCCGGCGAGACCTACATCGCGTCAAATGTCTCGGGCGAGGTGAAGCTGGAGGCCCTGCGCGGGCCGTTCTCGTTCCAGGGCAGCGGCAATGTCGATGGCGCTGTGTACGGCCTCCGGCTGACCACCGGTCAGCTGGATGCCGAGGGCGGCGGAACGCTCGCCATGAGCCTCCGGCCGGCCGACGAGCGCTTCACCCTCTCCGCCGAAGGCATGCTGGTCCCCGGACTGACGCCCGGCTTCTCCGGCTCCATGACTTATCGCCAGCCGCCGCCGAAGCCGGAGAGGACGGGCGCGGAGGATGCAGGGCAGGGCGATCTGGTGATGACCAGCAAGGTCGAGGCCAGCCCAAGCAAGGTGCTGCTCTCGGACTATGTCGTCATACCCGACGAGAACCGAGCCGCCACCCGCCTGCTCGGCGCCGCTGACGTGACGCTGGGCCCCAACATGGAGTTCAACGCGGTGATCTCCGGTGGACTGCTCGCTCTGCCGCCGCGCGACGCCACCGCCGAACAGGCAGTCGAGCCATACGAGCTGATCCGGTTGCTGCGCGAGCTGCCGCTACCGACGGCGCCGGGCATCCCGGGAACCATTGGTGTCGATGTCGCTGAGCTCAATCTCCGCGCCCTGTCGCTGCGCAACGTTAGGCTCGATGCCACAGCGCACGATGGCGGTTGGACGATAACGGGGCTGACCGGAACGCTCCCCGGCGACACCCGAGTGTCGCTGGCCGGCGAGATCACCACAGCGACCGGCCACCCGGAGTTCTCGGGCACCCTGTCGCTCAGGGCGCAGCGTCTCGATGCGCTGACCACGCTGTGGCGCAAGCCCGCCGAGGGCAATCCCCTGTTCGGCATGCCCGGCTCGATCGAAGCCAAGGTCGATCTGGTGGGCGAGACGTTGTCGGTCAGCGATGGTCGGCTCGAACTTGATGGCGAGGCGCGCTCGTTCTCCGCGCAGCTCGGCCTCGGCGCCATTCCCGATCTCCACATCAGCGCCGACATGGGCCAGCTCGATTCGGCGCGGAGCGCCGCCCTGTTCGCCCTGTTGCCCGACCTCTCCGCCGACCTCGCATTCCCGGTGACGTTCCCGAAGGGCGAGTTCGAGTTCATCGCCGATACGATGACGCTCGGTGGACTCAATGGGCGGGCGCTCTCCGCCAGGGGCTCGTGGGATGGCGGCGTGCTGGTGGTCGACGACGTCTCGGCCGGGGACCTCGGTGGCGCCAAGTTCCAAGCCACGCTCACCGCCTTCGGGTCGATCACCAAGCCCGAACTGTCGGGCTCCGGCACGGTCGCCGTCGGCTCCTCCGATGCCCCGGCGCTCGCGAGCTTCTTCAGCGCGCTCGGCGCGTCCCCGGCCATCACCAGCTTCTTGAAGCCGTCGCTGCCGGCCGATCTGGCGCTGCGGCTCGATGCGCCGAGCGGCGACGGCGCCCAGAGCCTTGCCATCTCCGGCCGGCTCGGCACCGCAGAAGTTGCCGCCGACGCCGAGTTGCAGGCAGGCTTTCTCCGCGCCCCATCGGGGTCAGTCAAAGTCCGGCTGGACATGAAGTCCGCCGATGCCCCTGCGATGACGGCGCAGCTTGGGCTGGGCGATGTCGGCCTCTTCGCCGAAGGCGAGCCGGTGCATCTCGTCGGACTGATCGACGGCAATGTCGCCAACAGCCTCGAGACCACCGTGCTGGTCGAGGGTAGTGGTGACTCGCTGGGTTTTTCGGGCAACGTCGTGGTTACCGATCCTGACGCCTATAGCGGCAAGGGGACGCTCAAGGCTTCGCTGGCCGACCCGTCGGCATTTGCCGGCTGGCTCGGCGCCGGAGGCATATCTCTCCCGGCGCTGTCGGCCTCCGCAACGGTCGATTTCAACGGCACCAACAACGTGCAGTTGCAGGAAATCTCCGGTACCTCGGGAGGCGAAGCGTTCACCGGCAATCTCCGCCTCACCACCAAGGGCGGTGCCCGATCAGTCACCGGCGCGATTGCCGCCGGGCAGGTCGACATCGGCGGGCTCTTGCGCACACTCACCGGCCCGGCCTCGCTGCTCGCCGGCGACAGCATCTGGCCCGATGGTCCGCTCAGCACCGGCGACGGACCGCGTAGTACCACCGGCCGCGTCGCCATCACCGCCCCAGCCGTGGCGGTGAGCGGCAAGCCGCTGCTGACCGACCTCAGCTTCGACCTCGACTGGGACGCCACCGCAACGCGGCTTCGCAACGTCGTCGCCAAGCTTGGCGACGGAACGGTTGGCCTTGAGTTGGCGGTCTGCTGTTCCGGGCCGCTCACCGACAAGCAGGTCAGCGGCCGCGTCTCGCTGATCGGCGTCTCACTCGATAGCATCGTGCCGCCGATGGTTGCCGACGCGATCGACGGCACCCTGGACGCCTCGGGCCGCTTCGACGGCACCGGCGGCAGCGTGGCCGGCATCGTTGCCGCACTGACCGGGGAGGGGACCTACACCGTCTCCGGGCTGAAGATCGAACGGCTCGACCCGCAGGCGGCCGCCGTGGCGGGCGTCGAGAACCTGCTGAAGATGCAGCCGGACGAACTCAGCGCATTGATCGAAGACCGGCTCGACGATGCGACGTTCACCTCGCCGCAGATGACCGCCAGTTTCACCATTGCCGGCGGTGTGCTGCGCAGCCCCAACGTGCCGATCGACGGCGATGCCGGCCAGTTGTTCGGCAGCGGCTCATTGCGGTTGGGCGACCTCGGCATCACCGGCGACTACACGCTCGCAGCCACGGCAGTCACGTCGGCGGCGCTGGTCGACACCAGTTCGGCGAAGGTCTCGACCAAACTCGGCGGCACGCTGCTGGCGCCGACGCGGGAGTTCGATGTCTCCGGCCTGGTCGATGCCATCATGGTCAAGGCCTACGAGGCCGAAGTAGCACGGCTCGAAAAGCTGCGCGAAGAAGACGAGGCGCGGAAGCAGGCTGAGGAAGCCGAGAAGGCCCGCATTGTGGCCGAAGAGGCAGCTCGTAGATCCGCGGAAGAAGAGGCGGCCCGTAAGCTGGCGGAAGCCGCTGCTGCCAAGCAGGCGGCCGATGAAGCTGCCGCCCAGCAGGCCGCCGAAGAGGAGGCCGCGCGCAAGGCGAAGGAAGAAGAGATGAAGAAGGCGCTGTTCAATAGGCCGATGGACATCGGCCTCGGCAACTAGCCGGCGCGGTCCCGATGCCCGGGCCGGTCACGGTACCCGGGCCGGTCACGGTACCAGGCCAGCACCGCCAGCCGCACCGCTGACGAGAGATTGGGCGCCTCACGCTGCTGATCGATTTCAGCGACCAAGGCGGCAATCGATATGCCGCCGCTCAGCGCCATCGCCTCGAGCCCGGCCCAGAACTCCGCCTCGATGGCGATGCTGGTGCGGTGCCCGGCGATGGTCAGCGAGCGCTTCTCCACTCGGTCACTTCTTGCGGAAGCTATCGAGGCTCACAACCTTCTCGCCCGTCGCTTCAGGCGCAACAGGAACCGGCTTGGGAGGCGTACCGGCGGGCGGTTCCTCATTGGCCTCGTCGTCGATCTCTCCGTCCTCGCCGGCAACCCGCTCGACGTCGAACTGCAGGCCGAACTGCACCGACGGGTCGAAGAAGCCTTTGACGGCGGAGAAGGGTATGGCAAGCAGCTCAGGCCGCCCATCGAACGACAGTTCGACCTCGAAGCCGGTCTCGTTGACCCGCAGCGCGCCGAACTGGTTCTGCAGCACGATGGTCATTTCCTTGTCGTACTGCTCCAGCAGCCGCTGGCTCATCCGCACCCCCGGCGCCTTGGTGACGAAGGAGATGAAAAAGTGGTGGTCGCCGGGCAGGCCAGTCCGCGCCACTTCGGAGAGCACCTTGCGAACGACGCCGCGCAGCGCCTCCTGGGCCAAAATGTCGTAGCGGATCAGGTCTTCAGCCATAACGTCCTTGCGAGCGGGGGAATCCCCGAGAAGCTCCCATATCACCGCTCGGGGGGAGACAATTCAAGGCAAAACGGAAAACTTACGCCCCTGTGAAGGCGCGGCGTTACGATGCGGCGCTTTGAGAGGAAAGTGCAGGCTTCTGTTGCCAGGTGCCTGCGAACCCCGCCTATCGACCTGCTAGAGCCGGAGGACTTTTAGTTCAGGTGCCAGCGCCGCATTAAGCAGCGAGAGCAACCTTAGCATAGTTGTCATTGGCAACTATTAGGATGGCCCGATATCGGTGGTACCATGCCGAGCAAAAGTCTAACCTTTACGCCCTTGTCGATCCTGTTTCGTCCCCATGCAAACCCGCCAATGCGGGGAGGTTTTGGTGGAGACGCCGGGCACTGCCCCCGGGTCCAATAGGTTTATTACGCTAGCCGTTTATCGCCATAGCCGTTGCCGGCAAGCCCTATATAGGCGCGGGCGCGGCGCGATGCAAACGGGGCTGTGGAAGCGGGCGGGAGCGCCCCCGAATCGCGATAAGCTGAGCGGATGCGCCAATATCTCGACCTTCTCAGCGACGTCCTCGAAAACGGCACCGATCGCCCCGATCGCACCGGCACCGGCTCCCGCTCGGTGTTTGGCTACCAGATGCGTTTTGATCTCGGCGCGGGTTTTCCGCTGCTGACGACCAAGAAGCTGCATCTCAAATCCATCATCTATGAGTTGCTCTGGTTCCTGCGGGGCGAGACCAATGTCCGCTGGCTGCAGGAGCGCGGCGTCCGAATCTGGAACGAATGGGCCGACGAGAACGGCGACCTGGGGCCGGTCTATGGCAGCCAGTGGCGGAGCTGGCCAGACGGCAAGGGCGGGACGATAGATCAGATCAAGAACGTCATCGCTTCGATCAGGACCAATCCGGATTCGCGCCGCCACATCGTCACGGCCTGGAATCCGGCGGAAATCGGGGACATGGCGCTGCCACCCTGCCACTGTCTGTTCCAGTTGTACGTCGCCGACGGCAAACTCAGCTGCCAGCTCTATCAGCGTTCGGCCGATATCTTCCTCGGCGTGCCGTTCAACGTCGCCTCCTATGCGCTGCTCACCCACATGGTGGCGCAGGTGACGGGGCTGGGGGTGGGCGACTTCGTTCACACGCTAGGCGACGCGCACATCTACCACAATCACTACGACCAGGCCCGGCTGCAGCTGACGCGTGATCCGAAGCCGCTGCCACGGCTGACCATCAACCCCGACAAGCAGGACATCTTCGATTTCCAGTTCGAGGATTTCATGATCACCGGCTATGATCCGCACCCGAGCATCAAAGCCGAGATCGCCGTATGAGAGTCCTGCCGACTGTACTCATCCTTGCCGCTCTTGCCGCAGCACCCGCGTTCGCCAACGACACCATGTCGACGCTCGGCGCCGGTGGGTTGGTGTTCGTCCAGACCGACGACGTGAAGATGCTCAGCGAGGACCTCTATGTCTCACCCGAGCAGATCCGGGTGAAGTACGAGTTCCGCAATGAGGGTGAGGCTGACACTGACGCACTGGTGGCGTTCCCGATGCCGGACATCACCGGCAGCGGCGACTTCATGGTGGCGATTCCCACCGAGGATCCGGAGAATATCTTCGGCTTCGAAACGCTGGTGAATGGCGAGCCGGTCTCGGCCGAACTGCATCAGTACGTGTTCGCGACCAACATCGACTACACCAAGTATCTCACCGACCTCGGCCTGCCGCTGACGCCCTATGGCGACGCGACGGTCAAGGCGATCAACGCCCTCGACGAGGCGACAAAGAAGGAACTGCTGCACCGGGCCTTGGTGATCCCAATGGAGTTCGACCAGGGGCAGGGGATGCAGACTGAGTACTGGCCGGTCTGGACGCTGCGCTCCACCTACAGCTGGGAAGCCCACTTCCCGGCGGGCGAGACGGTCACCGTCGAGCACCAGTACAAGCCGAGCGTCGGCGGCACGGTCGCCGTGACGTTCCTGTCCCCGCCCTACGAGGGCTACGACCCAGCAGCCGAGTACAAGCGCAAGTACTGCACCGATGACAGCTTCATCGACACGGTCAAAAAGACGCTCCCGAATCCGGATGAGCCCTATGGTGCGCCGTTCACCGAAAGCTGGGTCAGCTACATCTGGTCGACCGGCGCCAACTGGGCCGGTGCCATCGGGAAGTTCCACCTGACCATCGATAAGGTGCTGCCGCAGAACCTCGTGTCGTTCTGCTGGGATGGCGAGGTCAAGAAAACCGGGCCGACCACCTTCGAGATGGAGGCCAAGGACTGGTGGCCGCCCTATGGCCGGGAACTGGAGGTGCTGATCCTCAACCGGCAGGACCCCGAACCCAACGTAGGCTAGGCCGGTGTCGCTTCACATCCGCAGCGCGGCGCCCGATGACGTCGCGCAGATCATCCGATTTATCGAAGCGCTGGCCGCCTACGAGAAGCTCTCGCACGAGGCCAAGGCGACCGAGGCCGATATCCTGCGCGACCTGTTCGGCGCTGATCCCAAGGTGTTCTGCGAGATCGCCGAATGGAACGGCAAGCCGGTCGGGTTCGCACTGTGGTTCTACACCTATTCGACCTTTCAGGGCCGCCACGGCATCTGGCTGGAAGACCTGTTCGTCGATCCGGAGGCGCGGGGGCTCGGCGTCGGCAAGGCGCTGCTGGTCAACCTGGCGCAGCGCTGCGTGCGCGAGGGGCTGGGCCGGTTCGAGTGGTGGGTCCTCGACTGGAACGAGCCATCGATCCAGTTCTACAAGTCGCAGGGTGGGACTATGCAGGGCGAGTGGACCAAGGTCCGCGTCGATGGCGAGGCGCTCGCAAAGCTCGGTGCGCAATGAGCGTTCCCGTGGCGATGATTGCAGCGGTAGGGCAGAACGGCGTCATCGGCTCGGATGGCGCGATACCCTGGCGATTGCCGACAGACTTTGCACATTTCAAGCGCACGACGCTGGGCAAGCCCCTGATCATGGGGCGGAAGACCTTCGAGAGTATCGGCAAGCCTTTACCTGGTCGGACCAACATCGTGGTGACGCACCAGCGCGACTATCAGCCGGATGGCGTTACGGTATTCCACAGCCTCGCCGAGGCGCTCGATAACGCCCAGGCGATTGCCGCTGCCGGTGGTGCTGACGAAGTGATGATCGGCGGCGGTGGCGAAATCTATCGCGAGGCAATGCCGCACGCGCAGCGGCTTTACGTCACACATGTGGCGTTGTCACCGGATGGAGATGCTCGCTTTCCACCTATCGATGCCAAGCAATGGGAAGTAGAAGCGGAGCCTGAAGTGTTGCGCACCGACCGGGATAGCGCTGATTTCACGGTGAAAGTCTATCGCCGACGTGGACCCGACGCACGTTGATCGCGGGGAGGGGCTTCCCTATATAGGGCGGCAATCGATAATCCGGCTGAAAGGTGGCGTATGCCCTGGGATAACAATACGGGCGGGGGAGGCCGCAACTCCAACAATGGCGGGCCCTGGGGCCAGACGCCGGGTGGTGGTGGCGGCGGCGGTGGTCGCAAAGGTGGCGGTACGCCGAACCTCGAAGAAATTCTGGCCCGTGGCCGTGACCGCTTCCAGGGCGGCATCCCCGGGGGACGCTGGACCATCATCGGCGCAATCCTCGCTGTGGGCGTGTTCTGGGTCAGCAATTCCGTCTTCACGGTTCAGGAGCAGGAATGGGCGGTCAAACTGCGTTTCGGCCAGCCTGTTGAGACGGTTCCAGCAGGCCTCCACTTCGCGCTCTGGCCGATCGAAACCGTCGAACGGGCGCCTCGCTCCGAAAATCGCACCATGATCGGTTCGGTCGGTTCGAACCGCGCGCAGTCAGACGAAGGCCTGATGCTCTCGCGTGACCAGAACATCGTCGATGTGAGTTTCTCGGTTCTCTGGTCGGTCAGCGACCCCGTCGCCTACCTGTTCAACGTGCGTGATCCCGACGACATGGTGCGTTCGATCGGTGAAAGCGCCATGCGCGAGGTCGTGGGCCAGCGCCCGGTGCAGGACATCTTCCGCGACGACCGTGCCGGTATCGCCAACGACGTACGCGCCATCGTGCAGTCGATCGTCCAGAGCTACGGTATGGGCGTGACGGTGTCGCGCGTTGCCGTCGAGCAGGCCGCGCCGCCCACTGAAGTGGCGGACGCGTTCAACGAAGTGCAGCGCGCCGGGCAGGACGAGGAACGCTTCCAGGAAGAAGCCCGGCAGTACGCCAATACACTTCTCGGCGACGCCCGCGGTCAGGCCGCTCAGGTTCGCGAAGACGCGGCCGCGTACAAGAACCGTGTCGTGCAGGAAGCAGAAGGCGAGGCGGCCCGGTTCCTCTCCATCTACCAGGAGTACGCCAAGGCTCCGGAAGTGACGCGCAAGCGGCTGTTCCTCGAAACCATGGAACAAGTGCTGGGTGGCTCGGAGAAAGTGCTCATCGACAAGAACTCGAGCGGCTCGGGGGTCGTCCCCTATCTGCCGCTGCCAGAGATCAGGCCGAACGCGACACTCAATAGTACGCAGTCCACTCCCGCAGACGCGACGGCGAGGTAAGCCATGAACAGACTCATCATTCTCGGCATTGCCGTAATCGCCGTCATCTACATCTTCGTGTCGTCGATCTTCGTGGTCAACGAGCGTGAGCAGGCTATCGTTATGCGCTTCGGCCAGATCACGGACGTGAAGACCGCACCGGGGCTCTACTTCAAGATTCCGACAGACTTCGTCGACACGGTCCAGATCATCGAGGACCGGTTGCAGCGCTACGACAAAGCCAACATGAGCGTGCAGGTGTCCGACGGTAAGTTCTATATCGTAGACGCATTCGCCACTTATCGCATCTCTGACCCGCGCTTGTTCCGTTCGCGTGCCAGCGGCGATCTGCGTGTGATAGACGATCGCCTTTCTACGCTGTTCGACGACGCCCTCCGCCAAGTCTACGGTCTCCGCGACTTCACCGACGCGCTCTCCGTAGAGCGTACGGCGATGATGCGTGAGGCACGCGATCTGATCCGTCCGGACATGGCCCAGTTGGGTGTGGAGATTGTCGACGTGCGCATCCTGCGTACCGACCTCGATCCGAACGTGTCGGCCGATACGTACAACCGCATGAAGGCCGAACGTCTTGCCGAAGCGGCATTCCTGCGCGCCCGTGGTCAGGAAGTGGCGCAGACGGCACGCGCCGTGGCCGACCGTCAGGCGGTCGAGGTTCTCTCGGCGGCTCGTCGTGACGCGGAAATCCTGCGAGGCGAGGGCGATGGCGAGCGCAGTCAGATCTTCGCCGACGCCTATAACCGCGACACCGACTTCTTCGACTTCTATCGCTCGATGCAGTCGTACCGCGCGGCGCTGGGGCCGAACGGCACGACGATGGTGCTGTCGCCGGATTCGGAGTTCTTCCGGTTCTTCCAGAACCAGAACCCGGACAACGTGACGCCGCCGCCTGAGGCCGCGACCACGCCGATCCCGCCGACGCCGCTGGTCGAGGAGCCCGTCACGGACTCCCCGATCCTCTCAGCGCCGGCCATCGACACCACGGCCCCCGCTCCGGCGGAGACCGCGCCGGTTGTCCCGGCTCCGGCTGAGACCACCCCGGCGGCGCCCGTGGCGCAGTAAATGATCGAGCTCTTCTCGGCGCTGGCCCTGGTGCTGGTCCTTGAAGGGCTCGTCTACGCTGCATTCCCCGAGCAGATGAAGAAGCTGCTGGCATCGATCCAAGCGATGCCAGCTTCAACCATTCGTGCGGCGGCGCTGGCTTGCGCCGGGGTCGGACTTGTTCTCTTGTGGCTGCTCCGAGGCTGATCGCCAGACGTGCGGGCCGCGGTTGAGTCGTTGCAGGAGAAGTCGATGCGTGCTGCCGGTCGGATATTGCGGTCTCTGGCCGTTGCGGGATTGTTCGCGTTGCCTACGCAGATCCTGCCAGCAACGGCGCAGGGGCCCGAGTCGGTGGCCGCACTGGCCGAGCAGTTGTCTCCCGCCGTCGTCAACATCGGAACCTCGCGGCGCGTGCCCGGTGGCGGCGGTGTGCCATTCCCCGACCTGCCGGATGGTTCGCCGCTCGAGGAACTGTTCGACGAGCACAACCCGAACAATGGGCTGGGCGAGGAGCAGATGCAGGAAGCGCGGAGCCTCGGATCGGGCTTCATCATTTCCGCCGACGGCATCGTCGTCACCAACAACCACGTCATCGAAGGCGCCGAGGAGATCGAGGTCTACCTCACCGACGGCACCCGGCTGGCGGCCAAGATCATTGGCAGTGACGATAAGACCGACCTCGCGGTGCTGAAGGTCGAGGCCGGACACGACTTGCCGTTCGTCGAGTTCGGCGACAGCGATGGCGCCGTGGTCGGCGACTGGGTGATGGCCATCGGCAATCCGTTCGGCCTCGGCGGTTCGGTGACGCTGGGCATCGTCTCGGCGCGCAACCGCGATATCCAGTCGGGCCCGTATGACCAGTTCATCCAGACCGACGCGGCGATCAACCAGGGCAATTCCGGCGGACCGCTGTTTGACATGGACGGCAAGGTGGTCGGCATCAACACCGCCATCATCGCCCGCGGCGGCTCATCGCTCGGCATCGGCTTCGCCGTGCCCGGCAACCTCGCCAAGCCGGTGCTCGACCAGTTGGCTGAGTTCGGCGAAACCCGTCGCGGCTGGCTCGGCGTGGGCATCCAGGAAGTCAGCGAGGA
>JBKJMF010000358.1:0-3240 GCA_046596525.1 Devosia sp.
AGCGGCTCCTGATGGCGCCGCTCGACGCCCGGGCACGGGCGCTAACCGCCGCCTCGGCCCGGCGCGTCGCGCTGGTCACGGCGGTATCGCCGCGGGCGCTGATCGACATCGCCTTCGTGATCTTCGAGAGCGTGCGGTTGGGTGGCGACATCGCCCGGCTCTACGGCGCGCGTCCCGGCTTCATCGGTACCTGGCGGCTGATCGGCACCATTCTCGCGCATCTGGCGGTCACCGGCGGGCTGGTGCTGACCGATGGCGTGGTCGAGCAGCTGCTGGGCCAGGGGCTGGCGTCAAAACTGTCGGCTCGGCTCGGCGAGGGCGTGGTCAACGGGCTGATGACGGTGCGCGTCGGCATCGCCGCGATGCGGGTGGTGCGGCCGCTGCCGTTCGAGGTGGTGAAGCAGCCGATGGTAAAGGATTTCATCCCGGAACTGGCGAACGTGTTGAACGCGGAGAAGAAGTAGGCGGACGCTGATTGTCGGATTTCTTCAATCTCGCCCGGCGCCTCATCACTAGAACTGACGACATCAACCCGGCCCCGTGCCAAACAACGGAGAATGTCGATGTCGATCCTCAGCACCACCACCAAGACCGCCGCCGCCCTCGCCCTCGCGCTGCTGGCGAGCGTTTCCCTCGCGGCGGAGACCGTCGTGGACCTGCCCAATGGCATCAAGGGCACGCTCGCCCAGCCCGATACCGGCGCCACCGGGCCGGCTGTCGTGATGCTGCACGGCTTCGGCAGCTCCCGTGACGAGGTCGGCGGGCTGTTCGCGCAACAGGCGGCGGCGCTCGCCGCGGAAGGCATTGCCTCGCTGCGGATCGACTTCCGCGGCTATGGCGAGAGCACCGGCGACATGGCCGACACCACGCTCGAAGGGCTGATTGCGGATGCCGCGGAGGCCCGCACCTATCTCGCCGGCGTCGATGGCGTTGATCCGGGCCGCATCGGCGTCGTCGGCTACAGCTTCGGCGCGGCCGTCGCCATGCTCGAGCCGGACGAATTCAAGTCGGTGGTAGTGTGGGGACAGATGGGCGACCTGCAGGCGGAGTTCCACGAGTTCCTTGGCCAGGATTTCTACGACAAGGCCGCCGCCGAAGGTGTTGCCAGCGTCGATCTCGGCTGGCGCGTGGTGACGCTGAAGCAGTCGTTCTTCGAAAGCCTCGCCAAGCATGACCTCGCGGGCCGGTTTTCGGGCTATGCCGGGCCGTTCCTGACCATCGCCGGCGATGCCGACCCTGCCACGGGCTATTTCCAGCAGTATCTGGACCTTGCCGGCGGGAAGACCGAAGCCGTGACCCTTCCCGGGGCCGACCACATGCTGGGCGTGTTCAGTGACCAGCCGGAGATCGGCAGGCAGGTGGTCGACAAGACCACCGCCTGGCTGGGCGACACGCTGTAGCAGTAGCCTGATCCAATCGGCGGGCCGGGCTCACGCTCGGCCCGTCTGCACATTCGGTGAACAGCGCGTTCGCTAGTCACACCTGTGTGCCGTCTTGCGCGGTTTCGACCATAGGCACATATCCACCCCCAGTCACAATTTGTAACCAATGGGGCACCGATGTACCGGGTCGCCGTATTCGTCGGGAGCACGCGCCCGACTTCTTCCAATCTCAAGCTTGCCAAGGCGCTTGAGAAGCTGGCCGCCGGCAAGCTGGCGTTCGATTACATCGAGATCGGCAACCTGCCGTTCTATGACGACGCGCTGTGGAACGACCCGCCGGCCGAGGTGATCCGGCTGAAGCGCGAGATCGCGGCGGCGGATGCCGTGCTGTTCGTCACCCCAGAGTACAACCGCTCGATCCCCGGCATCCTGAAGAACGCCATCGACTGGCCGTCGCGGCCCTATGGCGATGGCGTGTGGTCAGGCAAGCCTGCGGCCATTGCCGGGGCGACCGGCGGCGTCAGCGGCACGGCGGCGGCGCAGGCGCACCTGCGCTCGATCCTGCCGGTACTGGGCCTGGCGCTGATGGGGGCGCCCGAGATCTACTTCCAGTCCCGCCCCGGCGCGATCGACGACGACGGCAACATCACCGACGATCGCATCCGCACCAATCTTGGCATCTGGGTGGAGCGCTTCACCGACTGGATCGGCCGGTTCGCGATGCCGCTGCAGACGGTCGAGGAAATCGAGCGCAAAACCGCCTGACCGCCTTCACACTAGAGTCGCATCCGCGGGCTACCCGTTTCCTATCCCGGCACCCGGCCGGCAATATGGAGATGCGCGATGCCCAACTATCTCTTGGCCTACCATGGCGGTAGCAATCCCGAGAGCGAAGAGGCACAGGCCGCGGTGATGCTGGCCTGGAACGAGTGGCTGGAAGCCACGGGCGAGGCGATGCTCGACCTCGGCAGCCCGGTGGGCGCCACGATGAGCGTGAGTTCCGATGGTTCGGTGGGCCCTGCCCCGGCCGATCCGGTCAGCGGTTACTCGATCGTCGAGGCCGACGACATGGACGCCGCGCTCGCCATCGCCAAGGGCTGCCCAGTGCTCGCCGATGGCGGCACCGTGGAAGTGGCCGAACTCGTCGACATGGACTTCGACGATGATGATGACGACGAGGATGAAGACGAGGACGACTGAGCCTCGTTGACGAGGCGGATCGCGGCCCGCCCCCAAGGCGGGCCGTTTCTTTTCCGCGGGGCTGCGGACTATCCAGCCGCGCTTCCATGGGCCTAGGCTGCCGCTCCCGCCGCCGATTCCCGAGCCTCCGCGATGAACCTGAAACTGGCCGCCTTGTGCGCCGCGATCCTGTGGGGTTTCACCTACATCATCACCACCACCATGCTGCCGCACAACCCGATCTTCATCGGCGCGGTGCGGGCGCTGGGGGCCGGGCTGCTGCTCCTGGCGTTCGCCCGGCAAAGCGTGCCCAGGGGCTATTGGCCCAAGCTGATCGTGCTCGGGACGCTGAACTTTGGGGCGTTCTTCGCGCTGCTGTTCGTTTCGGCAATCCGCCTGCCCGGCGGAGTTGCGGGCACCTTCCAGACGCTCGGGCCGCTGGTGGCAATCCTGCTCGCCTGGGCGCTGCTGAGCCAGCCGCCGACGCTATCGAAGATCGTCTCGATCCTGATCGGCGCGGTTGGTGTCACGCTGGTGATCCTGCGCGGTGACGCCGGCATCGACATGATCGGCGTTGCGGCGGCGCTGGCGAGCGTCGTCGCCGGATCGCTCGGCGGCATCCTGATCAACCGCTGGGGCCGGCCGGCCGAGATGTCGCTGGTAAGCTTCACCGCCTGGC
>JBKJMF010000370.1:0-4244 GCA_046596525.1 Devosia sp.
GCCGGCCCTGCCAGCGCCGTGCTCGAAAACGAGGACCTGCGCCGGGAGTATCTCGCCGTCTAGGGATCCAGCGTAGAGGTCGCTGCCCAAGTAGCTCGCTGTGAGCGCGCTTCTGACGCGCAGCTGGCGGCTCTTTGCAGCTGCAGCGTTCAGCCTTTCTGAGTGGTTCGCGGCCTTCTCGGCCGAGCGCTATGTGCCCACCGCCCTAAGCTGACCGTAGTGCCGGTTCTGTCGCCTATTGGTTGCGCTATCCCTTGACCCCACCATCTGAAAGGCCGCTCACCAGGTACCGTTGGGCCAGCAGGAACACCGCCGTGATCGGCAGGCCGGAGAGGATGGCCGCGGCGGCGAAATCGCCCCACAGGTAGCGCTGTTCGTAGAGATATGAGCGGGCGCCGACCGCAAGCGTCATGTTGTCGGTCTCGCGCAGCAGTACCGAGGCTACGGGGTATTCGGTGACAAGCCCGATGAAGCTCAGGACGAACACCACGGCCAGGATCGGAACCGACATTGGCAGGAACACGTAGCGGAAGATCTGCCAAGGCGTCGCCCCGTCGATCTGCGCCGCCTTGTCCATGGCGGGGTCGATCGAGTCGAAATAGCCCTTGATGGTCCAGATGTGCAACGTGATGCCACTGAGATAGGCGAGTACCAGCGACCAGTGGCTATCGACACCAAGCAGCGGCGTGACGTTGCCGAGGGAGTCAAAGATCGTGTAGAGCGCGATCACCGTCAGCGCCGCCGGGAACATCTGCACGATCAGCAGCGTATCGAGGATAGCGCCCCGGCCGCGGAACCTGAGGCGCGAGAAGGCGTAGGCTGCGGTCATCGAGAGGATCAGAATGCCCGCCGACGCAATGGCGCCGATCTTGATCGAGTTGAACAGCCACAGCAGCACCGGGAATGGCGGCTGCAGCACGGTGCCATCCGGCGTGGTAAAAGGGATGCCCAAGGCCAGCGACCAGTGCTCGAAGCTGATCGGATCGGGGATCAGGCTGCCGGTGGAGAAATTGCCGGGCCGGAGCGAAATCGACAGCACGATCAGGAACGGGAACAGGATCAGCGCGATGAAGCCGATGAGGAAGCCGTGGGCGGCGACCTTTTTCCAGAACAGTTCGCGCGGATGTTCGACGATCATGGTCAGCCCTTTCCGCGCGCTTCTGCCGCGCGCCGCAAGGCGAAGAAATTGGCGTAGGCGAGCAGACCCACGAGGATAAAGATCAGGGTCGATATTGCGCCTGCAATGCCGAAATTCTGCCCCGCATCCTGGAACGACACACGGAAGGTGAACGAGCCAAGGATATCGGTCTGCCCAGCTGGCACGATGGTGCCCGCGATATCCGGAGCGCCGCGGGTCAGGAGCAGGATCAGCACGACGTTGTTGAAGTTGAATGCAAAGCTTGAAATCAATAGCGGCACGAAGGGCGGCAGGATCTGCGGCAGCGTGATGGAGAAGAAATTCCGGATTGGCCCGGCGCCCTCGAGTGCGGCGGCTTTGTAGTGATCCTGCGGGATCGACTGCAGATATCCCATCGAGAGCAGCATCATGTAGGGATAGCCCAGCCAGACATTGACCAGCACCAGCATGGTGCGCGCCAGCCCGGCATCGGTGAACCACTGCGGCTGGATGCCGAACAGGGCCTTGAGGATCAGGTTGATCTCGCCGAAGTTCTGGTTGAACAAGCCCCGGAACACCAGGATCGAAATGAAGGCCGGCACCGCGTAGGGCAGGATCAGGAGGATGCGGTAGATCGCCTTCCCGCGGAGATGCGGCCATTGCAGGATGGTCGCAAGTGTGATCCCGACCGCGAAGCCGAAGAATACCGAGAGCAGTGCAAAGCTGACGGTCCAGACGAAAATCTGCAGCATCGGCTGCCGGATACCTTCGCTGAATAGCACGCGCTGAAAGTTCGCCAGCCCGATATTGACGCGCCAACCGGGGGCAACCGTGTCTCCCGCGGCGTTGCGGTAGAACCCGACGCTGTCGTCGCGGGTGAGCACGCTGCCATCGGCGCGGTTAAGCAACGAGCCGTCCGCTTGCCGCTCATAGACCGGCGTCACCTTGGCGAAGGTGCGCAGACCCGACGAGGTGATCTGGCTGCCATCGGGCAGGGTCGCGGTGACCGCACCGAGTTGGCTGCGCAGGGCGACGATGTCCTTCATCGCCAGCGTCGCCGGCGCCTCCCCCACCGGCCGCAGCGGCACGTCCACCGGTGTGCCATCGAGGGTGAAGGGATCAGACAGCAGTCCGGCTGCCCCTTCCGGCAGGAACAGCCGGTAGCTTGCGCCTTCGGCCACCAGGCCGAATGGCCGTTCAGTGGTCTTGTCGACGGTCTTCTGGGCGAGGAACAGTTCGGTGACCCGGTCGAAGGTCAGGAGATTGCGCGCCCCATAATTGGTGAACCCGACATAGGTCGTGTACGCGACCGGCAGCACGATGAAGATCAGGACGGCAGCAATTCCGGGGAAGACGAAGCGGGCGGTGTAGAAGCGCCGTGCGCCGAACACGATGACGATGCCGATCATCAGCGCCATGACCACCACGGCGAACAGCGGCTCGCCGGCGAGATACAGCCCCCAGACCACATACATCAGTGCCAGCGCTACGACCGCCAGCACGCCATAGCCTGCAAGGCCAACGAGCTTCAGCGCCGGTCGCGACGGCACCACCGGAGTGTCTCCGGACAAAGCGGGCGCGGTCATCACCTCTCCCAAAAGGTTTGACGGGGGCCTCAAGAAACGGCTCCGGAGCGTTGTCGCACCGGAGCCGTTGGTCGATCGCTTAGTCGGCGAGGATGCGCGTTGCGGCGTCATCGAGCGCCTGCTCGACGGTGGCGGACTTGTCGGTGATCGAGGCGAGTGCCGGGCCCATCGCGGCCCAGAACTTGCCCATTGCCGGGGTCGAGGGCATCGGCACGCCGGCCTGTGCGTTGGCGAGGGTCGCCGCGACATTGGCGTCACCTGCCAGGGTTTCGGCAAAACTCGAATCTGCCACTGCGCCGAGCGGCACGTCGTCGTTGATGGCCTTCAGGCCATCGTCGGTGACGAGGTAGTTCTCGATGAACTCGATCGCCAGATCCTTGTTCGGCGTTGCCGCATTGACGTTGGCGGCGAGGACGCCGACGAACGACTTGCTCGGCTGACCACTGACCGACGGGATCGGCGCGACACCGAAGTTTATGTTCGAGGTCTTCAGGTTCGCCCAGGCCCACGGCCCGTTGATGACCATCGCCACTTCGCCCTTGTTGATCGCCGCATCCATCACACCGTAGTCGACGCCCGAGGGCATCACGCCGTCGTCGATGAGCTTGCGCAACACTCCCGCACCGGCCTTCGCACCGTCATTCGCGACGCCCGTATCCTTGGGGTCGTAGCTGCCGGTCGCGTCGTCCTTCTTGAAGGCGTAGCCGCCATTGGCCATTAGCAGCGGGAAGGTGAAGTAGGTGTTGTTGTAGTCCCAAAGGATCGGCTTGACGCCGGCCGGCAGCGACAGCGCCGCGATCTCTTCCATCGTCGCCGGCGGGGTGGGCACGAGGTCCTTGTTGTAGATCAGCCCGACGGCCTCGACGGCGAGCGGGTAGCCCCAGGTCTTGCCGTCGAAGGTCACTGCATCCCAGGCGAAATCGAAGATGCCGTCCCGGACGGCCTGGCTCGGCTCCACCGGCTGGATCAGCCCGCCCGCCGCCCACTCGCCGAAGCGGTCATGGGCCCAGATAAAGATGTCCGGCCCGGCGCCGGTCGCGGCGGCCTGCTGGAACTTGTCGGTCACGGCTTCCGGATGCTCGACCACAACGTCGACACCGAGTTCGGCCTTGAACTTGTCGGCAAGCGCCTGCAGTCCGGTGAAGCCCTTGTCGCCGTTGATCCAGATCAGCAGCTTGCCTTCTTCGAAAGCGGAACTGAGCGAGGTCGAGGCAAGCAGCAGGCCCAGCCCCAGGGTAATAGTCTTCAATACGGTCTTGGTCACATTGTCCTCCCAGACGGTTTTGATCGTGCTGCCGGCTGTGCCGGCAATCAGGTCCGGCCCGTCCTGTAGGAACGAGGCGGCCATTCGGTTCTCGCTGGACTGGGGTTGCTTTGCCCGACCAACGCCGGGTCGCACGTGCCAGTCCACGGAGAATTCGTAGCGATGGGGCGGGTCGAGGCAGCAACCATGCCGGCTTCCGACGCCTTCGGCCGCTCGCTTCCCGTCCCCTCTCCCTGACGGTCGCAGCCTCAATCGAGGTCACCATAGCCGGGGAATT
>JBKJMF010000376.1:0-3586 GCA_046596525.1 Devosia sp.
GCCATATCCGGGCGAAATGGGGCAGTGAAGTTGACTTAAATTGCTTCGCGCGCGATCTCTCGATCATCTCTCCCCTTGCGGGAGAGAAAGCGATTTCTTGGGCTTAGCCCTTCGCTAGTCCTAGAAATCGCAAGAGAGGGGATGGTGGCGGGCACGGTGGCTCCGCACCCCCTCTCTGGCGAAATCTAAGGCTTAGCGAAGGGCTAAACCTAAGATTTCGCTTTCTCCCCCGCCTAGGGGGAGATGGCACCGAGTTCGGAGCTACTGCGCCAGCGTCAGCCGCGCCACGGGCACGCGGTACGGGCTGCAGCTGACGTAATCCACGTCGAGCCGCGCGAAAAACCACAGCGACGCCGGGTCGCCCGCATGCTCGCCGCAGATGCCGATCTTGAGGTTCGGGTTGGCCCGCTTGCCCCGCTCGATCGCGATGGTGATCATCTCGCCGACGCCCTTCTGGTCGAGCGTCACGAACGGATCGAAGTCGTAGAGCCCCTTGCGCTGGTAGGCCGAGAGGAACGCCGGAGCATCGTCCCGGCTGATGCCGTAGGTGGTCTGCGTCAGGTCGTTGGTGCCGAACGAGAAGAAGTCGACGTGCTCGGCAATGTCCCCTGCCCGCAGCGCCGCACGCGGCAGCTCGATCATCGTACCGAAGGCAAAACGCTCCCGCGCCGCCGGCGGCAGGCCCGCCTGCTCGACGATGGCGTAGGTCTGGCGCTTGATCTCAACCACCTCGGAAACGGTGGAGACGAACGGCACCATCACCTCAAGCGTTACTGGCTCCGACTGCTTTGCCGACGCGGCGCGCACTCCTGCGCACAGCGCCTCGATCTGCATCTTGAGGATTTCGGGGTAGGTAATGGCCAGCCGGACGCCGCGATGTCCGAGCATCGGATTGGTCTCGGCGATACGGTCGAGCCGCAGCTTCAGCGCCCGCACCTCGAGCCCAAGCGACTGCGCCGTCTCCTCGATATCCTCGTCGGTGCGCGGCAGGAACTCATGCAGTGGCGGATCGAACAGCCGCACCGTCACCGGTCGCCCCTTCATGGCGAGGAAGATGGCCGAATAGTCCTCTGTCTGGAAATCCACGAGGCCCGTCAGTGCCTTGGCGCGGTCGTCGGCATCCTCTGACAGGATCAGCCGGCGCAGCGCAACCATGCGCTCGCGCGAGAAGAACATGTGCTCGGAGCGCGCCAGCCCGATGCCCTCGGCGCCGAAGCTCAGCGCCGTGTTCACCGCCTCGACCGTCTCGGCATTGGCCCGCACTTTCACCCGGCGCGACGCATCTGACCACCCGAGCAACTTCCCCATGGCGCCGCCGATATGCGGCTGCGCCAGCGGCAGTGCGCCGAGGTAAACCGCGCCATCGGTGCCATCGATGGTGATGCGGTCGCCCTGGCGGAACTCCTTCGAACCAATGCGGCAGGTCATTTCCGCCTGGTTGACGCTCAGCGTGCGGACGCCAGCCACACATGGCTTGCCGGTGATACGCGCGACGACGCCGGCGTGGCTGGTCATGCCGCCGCGCGCCGTCAGAATGCCGGTCGCCGCGCGCATGCCCTCGATATCGGTCGGGCCGGTCTCGGTGACGACGAGGATGCAATGCCGGCCACGGGCCTTCAGCCGCGCCGCGTCCTCGGAGTTGAAGACAATCACTCCACTGGCCGCGCCAGGCGAAACACCGAGGCCATTGGCCAGCACCGTGGCGCTCTCGGGCGAGCGCAACCGTGGATGCAGCATCTGCTGCAGCCGTGCCGGCTCGATATGGGTCACCGCCTCGCGCTGTGTCCATCGCCCACGCGCCACGCGGTCGACGGCCGCCTCAAGCTCAGCCGCAGCCGAAGCCTGCGACACCCGCGCCGAGAGCAGGCGAATGGTGTCGCCCTCGACCGACACCAGGCAGGCCAGGTGCTGCCCTGCAGCCGCATCGAGCAGGTCGACAAACGCCGTCGCCGAAGACGGCAATGGGCCGAAAGGCGAGCCGTTGGCCGGTGCCGGACCCAATTCCCCGGTCTGCGCATCGCGGGTCAGGAACTGCCGTACATCGCCTTCGGCCATGGCCTGCACGATGACGATCTGCCGTTCCGGCCGCGGATCGAACATGGCGTAGGAAGCGAAGGCATCGGAGATGGCCCTGGCCAGCGGCCGCGCCGGATCGACCGACTCGGCTTCGTTGGCCGGTGGACTCAGCCCCGGCCGCGCTGGCATCAGGCCAGAGCTATGCGCGGCACTCGACGTGCGCACCACCAGCGCCGGCGGGCGGCCGTTGCGACCGACCAGCCGGAACAACGTCGCCACCCAATGGACCCGAAGCCGGTCGTCCTGCGCCTTGCGTTCTTCCTGCAACGCATTCCAGGCGGCGCGGCTGATCACGATGGTGGGAGCGACAGGCAGCCCGGCATTGGCGGCGCGGCTCAGCCACAAGGCCTTGCCGACCAGCAGCCCATCCTGAATCGAGGAAAGGTTCGCCTTGCCCGTGGCGGGCGCGATTGCGAACATCTCCATTGCGAGGGTCACCGGACACCTTCCGAGCAAGATTAACGAAACATATTGCCGTTCAGGGCGTTGCGCCGCAACTGATCACTTGTGATCGGCTTGACGCACCCTTTCGTCGCGGCATTGCTACCTTGACTTGCCCGGGCATTGAACGCATCTGCTCTCCTATGCAAACAAGGCCGCACTTGGACATTACGCTATGTGCGCCGCGCGGATTCTGCGCCGGCGTCGATCGCGCCATCCAGATCGTCGAGCTGGCGCTGGAGCGCTACGGCGCGCCGGTCTATGTGCGCCACGCCATCGTCCACAACAAATACGTCGTCGATGGCCTGCGCCAGAAGGGTGCGGTGTTCGTCGAGGAGCTCGACGAGATCCCGGATACCGGTGCGCCGGTGGTGTTTTCCGCCCATGGCGTGCCGAAGTCTGTGCCGGCCGGCGCCAAGGCGCGCAACATGTTCTTCCTCGATGCCACCTGCCCCTTGGTGAGCAAGGTCCATATCGAGGCCAACCGGCACCACAACGAGGGCCGCGAGATGGTGCTCATCGGGCATGCCGGCCATGTCGAAGTGATCGGCACCATGGGCCAGTTGCCCGATGAAGCCATCACGCTGATCCAGACCGTCGAGGACGCCGAGGCGTTCAAGCCGCGCGATCCGGCTAAGCTCGCCTACGTCACGCAGACGACGCTCAGCGTCGATGACACCTCGGCCATCGTCGAAGTGCTGCGCCGGCGCTTTCCGTCCATCGCGCTGCCGCACAAGGAAGACATCTGCTACGCCACCACCAACCGCCAGGAAGCGGTGAAGCGTGTGGCGCCGCATGTCGATGCAATGATCGTCGTCGGCGCGCCGGAGTCCTCGAACTCGGTCCGCCTGGTCGAAGTGGCACAGCGCAACGGCTGCCCCAACGCCTCGCTGGTCGAGCGTGCCGACAAGATCGACTGGAGCCGCTTTGCCGGCATCAAGACTCTCGGCATCACCGCCGGCGCCTCGGCCCCGGAGAATCTCGTCGGCGGGGTCAACGAAGCCTTCGCGCATCGCTTCGATATTGCAGTCACCGCCAGCGGCGAACAGCGCGAGAGCATAGTCTTCAA
>JBKJMF010000572.1:0-7701 GCA_046596525.1 Devosia sp.
GGCTGCTGCGCTTCGCCCACGATTCCGCCTGCGCGCATTTCACCACGGTGCTCGGGCCGGAGGCCAACGCGGAGCATCGCGACCACCTGCATGTGGACCTGGGCTGCCACGGGAAGACGTGTACGGCGCGGATGTGTGAATAGCCTGCCCACCGCTCGTCGGTCATGGCACTCTGCGTCATGGACACAGAGATTCGCTTCGATGTCGCCTCGCCGAAGCCGTTGCGGCGCGGCGACAAGATCCGCTTCGTCTCGCCCGCCAGCAGCCCTGACCGAGGCGAGGTGGAGGCTGTGGCGGCGATATTGGAAGGCTGGGGCTTTGTCGTCGATTTCGGCGAGAACGCTTTTCAGAAGCTCAACTATCTCGCCGGCACCGACGCGCAGCGGCTGGGCGACTTCAACGCGGCCCTCCGGGATCCAGAGGTCCGGGCGATCTTTGCGACGGCCGGCGGCAAGGGTTCGTACCGGATCGCCGATCAACTCGATTTCGCCGCCGCGCGGCGCGATCCGAAGTTCGTGGTCGGCTTCAGCGACATCACCATCCTGCAGATGGCGCTGTGGCGTCATGGGGTTGGCGGCGCGATCCATGGCGCGTTGCAGGGCGATGAGCGTGACTGGCAAGGTTCGGCGGACACCGCACCGCTGCGGGAACTGCTCGCTGGCACTACTGCCACGATACTGCGGGCAGGCCGACGAGACCACCTTCGGGCTGACCACGCATGGCGGCGTCCGCGGCCCATTGGTCGGCGGCAATCTCGACATGGTGACGACGGGAGCGGGCTGGGCGCTGCCCCGCCTCGGTGGCTGCATCCTGCTGCTCGAGGCGGTGAACATGTTCCTCGGTCAGGTCGACCGGCAGTTGAGCATGCTGCGCAAGGCCGGACATCTCGACGGCGTCGCCGGCATTGCGCTCGGGCAGTTCACCGATTTCAAGCCGAGCGGTTCGCTGACCATCTCCGAACTGCTGCGTGAGCATCTAGGGCCGCTTGGCGTCCCTATCCTCGGTGGGCTGCCGCTTGGGCATGGCGCGGGAGCACGGTGCATTCCGATGGGCTTGCCGACGGTTCTCGATGCCGATCGCAGAGAACTGCGCGTTGAGGGCTAGGCTCACCGCGGCCGTTGGCGTCAGGCGCTGCGGTCGGTGAAGACCGCCACGATCAGCAGCAGCAGTGCCAGGACCGTCGCCCCTAGCCTTGCCGCGTGCCAGTTCCACCAGTTGTTGCGCAGTGCCTCCCAGTCGGCGGGCAACGTCGCGGCCGACCAGCCCATCACCGCCTCGTTGATCGGCTGGTTGAGGAAGCGGGTGATGAGCCCGGCGACGATGAGGCCGAGTGCTGCGGCGGCGTAGAGCGCCAGCACTGTTGGCCGCTGCCGTGCCAGTACCGCGAGGACCACCACCAGCACGATCGCTGCGAGGCCCATCAGCGGCAACAGCGTGTTGAGTCCGCGCACCGCGCCCTGGTGGACCTCGACGAAGGTCGAGGGGGAATAGCGGGTGACGTCGTAGCCGAACCAGATTCCGAACATGCTGCCCGCCAAAAGGCCCACAAGCAGCGGGGAAAGCCCTTGTCCGATGGTGGATAGATAGCCGAGGCCAAGCATAGGATGCAGCTCCTCTGGACGATGGAGGAGTATTTACATACAGTGGAACTGTAGTCAATATGGTGGCGACGTAGCAAATTGACAGAACCGGCCGAACCCCGCAGGAAGTACCGGTCGCGCCTCCGCGAGAAGCAGTCGGCCGACACGCGTGGCGCCATGGTGGCGGCCGCGCGAGAGCTGTTTGTCGCGCACGGGTGGCAGGGTACGACCATCGCGGCTGTGGCGCGCCAGGCGGGAGTGTCGCCGGAAAGCGTCTACGCGGTCTTCGGCAACAAGTCCGCATTGTTGCTCGGGGTAATCCAGGCGGCGGTGCGCCGCGGCGATCCGGGCACGCCGTTGGTCGAGCAGGTCGGGCCGCGGGCGGTTGCGGCGGCGCCCGACCAAGCTGCGGTGCTGCGGTTGTTCTCGCGCGACATCACCGGCGTCCTGTCCGCGGTGGCCGAGATCGTCGAAGTGCTGCGGGTTGCCGCGCAGGCCGAACCGGAGATCGCCAAGGTGTACGGCAGCATCCACGCCGGGCGGCGCGAGAATCTGGCGCTGGTGGCAAAGGCTCTGGCCGGCAAGGGGGCGTTGCGGAACGGCATGACCGAAGCCGCGGCGCTGGAACAGATCTGGCGCCTCGCGAGCCCGGAGCTGTTTCTGATGATGACCCGGATCGAGGGCCTTACGCCGGATCAGTACGCAGACTGGCTGGAGCACACGCTGGGGCAACTGCTGCTCCCCGCATAGCACTCGCCAGCGGGAAGTGGCGGATGCTCATGGTCTCGGGGCGAGGCCATCGAGCAGGAAGTCGAGGCCTTTGCGGAAGGCGCCGTCCCAATCGTTGTCGAGCAGCAGACGGGAGCGCTCGATTGTCGGGTAGCGTTTGCTGAGACCGGTAAGGCGCTGCTGCGCGGCGGCCTTGTCCTCGTCCGAGAGCTCGAAGCTGGCCCGGGTGATGGTGGCGCCCATCACATAGTTCCACAGCGACCATATCGCGACGTTCAGATCTGCGTCCGCGACACCGGCTCTGGAGAGGGTCTGGCTCAGCAGTTCCAGGCGACTGAGGATGTTCGGACCGAGCGCCCGGCGCGGCAATAGCGCTGCCGACCAGGGATGGCGCAGCATGCTGGCGCGCCAATCTTCGAGCATGTGAACGACGTCGCCGCGCCAGTCCTGAGGCTCGGCCATCTGCGGCGGTCCGCGATATTCGAGCACCGAATCGAGCGCCAGATCGAAGACGTCCTCCTTGCTTTCGACGTGCCAGTAGAGGCTCATCGCGCCCGCGCCGAGCCGATCGGCCAGCCGGCGCATCGACAATCCACCGATCCCCTCAGCGTCCAGCAGTTCTAGCGCGGTCGCGATGATACGCTCCCGGGAGAGCGACGGCTCATTGCTCGGCTCCCGCGCCGGTTGAGACCGTTTGCTACGGGTGCCGCTGGGCTTGGCTGCCATCCATCTTCCTCATGTCAGACTGGCGATCTAGACCGGCACAGCGACAAATGTCGATCCTGGCCGATTGACTCGTACGGTGTACGATGTCATTTAATAGTACGCCGTACGAGTCAGTCGTAAAGCGAAATCGATCAACGCTCAACCATGCCGGCCGCGAGGTTCTTGCGGGCCGCGGAGCCACAAGAAAATCATGTCACGCACACTCAAGCATCTGCTTATCGGAGGGCTAATCATCATGACCATGGCAGTTCCCACGGCGACGTCAGCCAATGAGAATGATCTCAAGCTGACCATCGTCAATCCGCAGAACCTTTTCGACCCGACGCCGAACGGCTACAGCACGGCGGTGATCGTGCCGGCCGGAGCCAGGATCGCCTACATTTCAGGGCAGGGCGGCCAGGACAGCACGGGAGGCCTGTCGCCCGACTTCGCCGTGCAGGTGAAGCAGGCCTACGCGAACCTGGGGGCGGCCCTCGAGGCGCTCGGTGCAAAGCCGGATCAGGTGGCCAAGCTCACGATTTACGTCGTCGATCACGACATGTCCAAGCTTGGAGTGCTGACTCAGGCCGTTATGGAAATGTTCGGCGAGACACTGCCGGCGCAGACCCTGGTTCCGGTTCCGAAGCTCGCCATCGACCCTATGCTGTTCGAGGTCGAGGCCGTCGTCGTGCTGAAATAGCGGCAATTGGGGATGCCGAGCCAGGTCGCGCATTCCCCTTCGGCGCTCGTTCGGATGGGCTAGAGTGCGTCGTCTTCGCGGCGCGGGTGATGCGTGGGCAGGTCCGCCCAGTCGCGCGGCGTCCAGGTGGTCGCCCAGTCGCGGGCCTTAGGCTTGGACGGGCGGTTACGCAGCTTCGAAAACAGGTTCTTCATCTTCATCTCTTCTCTCCCGAATACGGGAATGCCGCTTCCTCGGAAGCGGCTATCGCGGCCGATCTAGTGACCGGCCGCTGAACGCATCATGAACTGGGTTGTCGGGCTTCGGGGCGCCTCAGGCGCCGATGCAGCTGTCGAGGCGCGGGTGGTACACCGGCAGATCGGCCAGCTCGCGCGGGCTCATGCTGGTGAGCGGGTCGGCGCGCTGCTCGGCGACGACCTCGACCTCGAAGAAGCGCGCCATCCAGATACGCATGCTGTTGAACATTTTGTACACTTTGGAAGCCTCCTTTCATGAGGGGTGTGACGGTGATATGCGCCTCATGGCTGCTCACGCCAATCGACAAGATTTTGTCGGCGGTATAGAAAAACTATATGGCCAACCCGTTCCCCATTCCACTCAATGCCATCCGCGCCATCGAGATCGTGGCGCGCCGTGGTGCACTGGCGCCGGCCGCGGAGGAGCTCGGAGTGACCCCCGGCGCGGTAAGCCAGCATTTGCGGCGGGCCGAGGAGCGGCTGGGGCTCGAACTGTTCGAGCGCACCCCGCAGGGGCTGAAGCCGACCGCGGCGCTGCGCCAGATCCTGCCGCAACTGTCGAGCGGGTTCACGGCGCTGGCCGATGCGGTGGGGAGCCTCAAGGCCGGCAATGAGCACGTGCTGACGCTGACCGTGGGCAGCGTTTTCGCCTCGCGCTGGCTGATCTGGCGGATCGCCAAGTTCAGCAAGCTGCACCCCGAGATCGAGGTGCGGCTGGTGGTGACCGGCACGATGATCGACCTCACCCATTCCGACATCGATGTGGGCATCCGCTTCGGCCGCGGGCAGTGGCCGGGGCTGAAGGCGGAACTGGTGGGCGGGGCGAGCTACAGCCCGGTGACCTCGCCGGTGGTGGCGAAGCTGCTGAAGTCGCCCGCCGATCTCGCCAACGTGCCGCTGATCCGCGACACCGCCTCGATGCTGCCGTGGGAGCCATGGTTCGCGGCGGTGGGCACGGCGCCGATCGAGCTCGCCGGCCCGCGCTACGACGACCCGGCGCTGGCCTACGACGCGGCGATCTCGGAGCAGGGCGTACTGATGGCGGTGGACATGATGTCGGCCGACGCGGTGAGCGACGGCCGGCTGGTGCGGCCGTTCGGCGTGTCGGTGATGAGCGATCTCGGTTACTGGCTGATCGTGGTGGAGGGCCGGCGCCAGCCGAAAAAGGTGCGGCTGTTCCGGGAATGGCTGCGGGCGGAGGTGCCGGATTCGGCGGATGGGTATGTGGCGCAGGTGAAGCGGCGGGAAGGGTAGCGTCGAACTCCGAAACTGGAGAGTCCGAGGCCAAAGATACCCCCACCCCTGTCCCCTCCCCGCAAGGGGGAGGGAGACGCTCACACCTGCACCGTGCGTGAGATTACGAAGGCTGATCGGGAGGGTCACCTCCCCCCTTGCGGGGGAGGGACAGGGTGGGGGTACGTTTCCCGCACCAGCCCATCAACCACGCAGGCGCCTACTCCACCGTCAGCGCCACCAACTCCCCCGTCTGCGTCAGTGGCACATACACCACGTTCCCCTCGGCCCACAGGTCCGCCGCGCCCGGCGCCAGAGTGATGATCGTGGTCACCTTGTCGCCGGCATAGGCCATGATCGTACCGGCCGGGTTGTCGTCGAACACCAGGGCGTCGCCGACGCGGGCTACGCCGTCGGTGAGGGCAGTGCCCATGCCGCCGGCCATCGGGGTGATCGCTTTGGTGGCGAGGTCGACCGCCTGCAGGCCGCCCTTGGTCTCGAACGTGAAGTCGGGCTTCATGCCGGTGCCCATCGAGCCGACGATCAGGGCAGTACCGTCGACAAACAGCCCGTTGGGGGTCGCGAGCTCTTCGTCGGCCAGCCATTTCTCGGCGACGCCGCCGGTGACCTTGTAGATCGCCGAGCCCATGAAATCGCTGACATAGACCGAGGTGTCGTCGGTGGTGGCGTCATTGGGGAACATCGCGCCCTCGAGCGCGTGTGTCGCGATCACCGAACCATCAGCCAGCTTGATCTCGACGAGGCCGGTGGTGTCGGCGACAAACAGGCTGTCGCCGATGATCGCCATGCCCTTGGGGTCGCTCAGCCCGGTTGCCCACTGCTCGGTGACCAGTTGGCCTTCCGGCGAGACGATGGAGAGGTAGCCGTCGGTGCCACCATCGGGCCCGAAGGTCACCATGTTGCCGACGATCAGCCGGTTGTTGGCTTTGTCGAAGATCACCGATTCGGGCATTTTCAGCCCGCCGAGACGCCAGGTTTCGGTGGCGGTCTGCGCCGAGGCGCTGAGGGTGCCGGCCGCCAGCAGGCCGATCGCAAAGCTCAATCTCAAAAGCATGGTCATTCCTCCGATTCTAGTATTGGCCGGGCTCCGCCGCACGCGTTCCGGCGGCGCGACCGTAGCGGCGTTCGAACAAGGTTCGGCCTCTGCTCGACATCAGCGAAAGGCATGACCGGGGTTGCAGGCATGCAGAGTAATGATTAGAATAATTCTAAACTGAACGGCTAGAGCTTTATGTTTGCACGACTTCTGCACCCACATCGGCGCGATTTCTCGTCGCTGGACGAACGCGAGATCCTGTCGCTGGCCGTAGCGGCGGAGGAAGAGGATGGCGCCATCTATGCCGAGATCGCGGTGCGCTTCGCCTCGCGCTACCCGGCGACCGCCAAGGTGTTCGAGGGCATGGCGGCCGAGGAGGACGGGCACCGGCGCCGGCTGCTCGATCTATATGTGCAGAAGTTCGGCGACCGGCTGGTGCCGATCCGGCGCGAGCATGTGCGCGGCTTCATGGAGCGCAAGCCCGTCTGGCTGATGGAGACCATGAGCCTTGAGGCAGTGCGCCAGATGGCGTTCGAGATGGAGTCGACGGCCTCGCATTTCTACGACCAGGCGGCGGGGCGGACCACCGATGTCGAGGTGCGGAAACTCCTCGGCGATCTCGCGGTCGAAGAACGCCAGCACGCCGATCTCGCCGGCAAGCTCGAAGCGCAAGCGCTGGGGCCGGAAGAGCGGGCCGCCGAAAAGAGCGAGGAGCACCGGCAGTTCCTCCTCACCTACGTTCAGCCTGGCCTTGCAGGGCTGATGGATGGCTCGGTATCGACGCTGGCGCCGGTGTTTGCGGCGGCCTTCGCTACGGGCAATACCTGGTCGACCTTCCTCGTCGGGCTGGCAGCGGCGGTGGGAGCCGGTATCTCGATGGGCTTTACCGAGGCGGCAGCCGATGATGGCAAGCTCACCGGGCGCGGCTCGCCGATTACCCGCGGCGTGGTCACCGGGGTGATGACGACGCTGGGTGGGCTGGGACACGCGCTGCCCTTCCTGATCCCACATTTCTGGACGGCGACCGGGGTCGCCGCCGCGGTGGTGGTGATCGAGTTGTGGGCCATCGCATTTATCCAGAACCGCTACATGCAGACCCCGTTCTGGCGGGCGGCTTTGCAGGTGGTGCTGGGCGGCGCATTAGTTTTCGCCGCCGGAATCATCATCGGCAGCGCTTGAGTTCGGCGGCGGCCTCGGGGCCCGGGCCGCCGGCTATGCGCGTCGCTCAGTTGGCGACGACGAAGAACACCACAAACACCAGCACGGTGAAGAGCGCGACCAGATACGGCCACGGCAACAAATGCAGCTCATGCTGGGTTTCGAGTCCGTGATCGACGTTCTCGTGGCGGATACCTTGCATACGAGGCCTCCCGTCAACAATGCCGGGCCAAGTGCAGAGGCTCCGGCTGGCGGCATGATAGCACCATCCACTGCGGTGCGGAACGGGCTACGCCGCTGCCG
>JBKJMF010000573.1:0-11161 GCA_046596525.1 Devosia sp.
GATGTACCTGCGCAACCTGATGGCGATGGAAACCGAGGAGATGATCCGGGCCCAGCCGATGGACAGCGTGGTGCTGATCGGCGGCTGCGACAAAACGCTGCCGGCCCAGATCATGGCCGCAGCGAGCAGCGATATCCCCGCCGTGTTCCTCCCCACCGGCCCGATGGCCACCGGCCACCACAAGGGCGAGCGGCTGGGCGCCTGCACCGATTGCCGCCGCTTCTGGGGCCGCTACCGTGCCGGCGAGATCGACGAAGCCGAGATCAACGAAGTCAACAACCGGCTGGTCAGCTCGGTCGGCACCTGTACGGTGATGGGCACCGCGAGCACGATGGCCAACCTCACCGAGGTGATGGGCCTCTGCCTGCCCAAGGCCGGCTCTGCGCCCGCCACCGAAGCCGACCGAACCCGCCTCGCCGAGGAGACCGGCCGCCTCGCCGGCCGCCTTGCCGCCGAGGGCGGACCGACGGTGCGCGAACTGCTGACCCCTGCCACACTGAAGAACGCCATGGTGGCGCTGCAGGCGATGGGCGGCTCGACCAACGCCGTCGTCCATCTCGCCGCCATCTGCGGCCGGCTGGGGCTGAAGCTGGATACCGACCTGCTAGACGAAGTCGGCAAGCGCGTGCCGCTGCTGGTCGACCTGCAGCCGTCCGGCCAGCACTACATGCAGCAGTTCCACCAGGCCGGCGGCGTGCCGGCGCTGCTGAAGGAAGTGCGCACCGAACTCGACACCAACGCCCCGACCATCCACGGCAAGACCATCGGCGAGATGATCGATGCCGTGGTCGACGAGCCGGGCCAGACCATCATCCGCACCATGGCGACGCCGCTGAAGCCGATCGGCACGCTGGCGGTACTCAAGGGGAATCTGGCGCCGCGTGGCGCCATCATCAAGCAGTCCGCGGCCTCGAAGACACTGATGCAGCATCGCGGCCGGGCCGTGGTGTTCGACTCGACCGAAGATCTCGCCAACCGCCTTGATAGCGACGATCTCGACGTGACGCCCGAGGACGTGCTGGTGCTGCGCAACGCCGGCCCCAAGGGCGCGCCGGGCATGCCAGAGGCAGGGTACATGCCGATCCCGCGCAAGCTCGCGCGGCAGGGCGTCAAGGACATGGTGCGCATCTCGGACGCGCGGATGAGCGGCACCGCGTTCGGTACCGTGGTGCTGCACATCGCGCCGGAATCTGCCGATGGCGGACCGCTGGCCATCGTCCAGACCGGCGACTTCATCGTCCTCGACGTGCCGGCGCGCCGCATCCACCTCGATATCGATGCCGCCGAGTTCGACCGGCGGATGGCCGCCCTGCCCGAGCGCGCGCCCTCGCCGCGCCGTGGCTATGCGCAGCTCTACCACAACCACGTCACGCAGGCCGACCAGGGCGCCGACTTCGACTTCATGCAGGACCAGGACTCGTGAGCCTCGCCGCCAGCGAGGCGCCGCTCTGCCTGCCCCTCAAGCCATTGGACCGCCCCCCGCGGGCCCTGCTGCCCGACGGCACCGTCGACACGCATTTCCACGTCTTTCGCAGCGGCGCCCTGCTCACCAGCCCGCGCAGCTATACCCCGCAGGTCCGGACGCTGGCCGACTGGCAGGCCTACGCCAGAGCTGTGAACATCGCGCGCGGCGTGCTGGTGCAGCCCAGCGTCTATGGTTTCGACAACAGCGTTCTGCTCGAGGCGTTAACCGCCGATCCGGCCCACCTACGCGGCATCGTCGTGCTGCATCCGGAAACCGACAGAGCCGAGTTCCAGCGGCTCGACCGGCTCGGCGTACGCGGCGTTCGCGTCAACACGCGCAACAAGGGCGGCCTGCTGTTCAGCTCGATCGCCGCGCTCTCGGCACGTATCGCCGATCTCGGCTGGATGCTGCAGTTCCAGGTCCGGCCCGAGCAACTGGAGGAGATCGGCGCTTTGCTGCCCGCCATCGCCTGCCCCGTGGTTCTCGACCACCTCGGCTTCCTCGACCTCGATGCCGTCGGTGCCGACCAGCAAGTCGCGAGGATCCAGCGGCTGCTCGACACCCCCGATTGCTACGTCAAGCTGTCCGCTCCCTATCGGCTGACCCGCACCTCGCGCTACGCCGCCTTCGGCGACGCCGCCCGGCAGCTGCTGGCTTCGCACCCCCAGCGCCTGCTATGGGGCAGCGACTGGCCGCATACCGAACTGTTCGATCAGATGCCGGACGATGCCGAGCTGATCGAGCTGACCCATGAATGGCTGGGAAGCGGCAGCGTCGCGCAGCAGGTGCTCGTCACCAATGCTGAAACGCTGTTCTTTGCCCGCTAAGATCGATCCGGAGACCAAGATGACCAGACTGACCGAAGCGGCACGCGGCGTGTACGTGATCGCGGTGACCCCGTTCGAAGAGAATGGCGCGCTCGACCTCGAAAGCGTCGACCGTATGGTGGATTTCTACGAGGAAGCCGGTGTCGACGGGCTGACCGTGCTCGGCCAGCTCGGCGAGGCGCCGAAGCTCACGGCGGAGGAATCGAAGCTCGTCGTCGAGCGCGTGCTGAAGCGGCTCAATGGACGGCTGCCGGTGGTCGTCGGCGTCTCCGCTCCCGGCCTTGCACCGATGCAGGAACTGTCGACCGCGGTGATGGGCGAAGGCGCCGCCGGCGTCATGGTCGCCCCGCCCTGGACCATCAAGACCGACGACCAGGCCTATGCCTTCTACCAGTCGGTCGGTGAGGCGCTGGGCGATACGCCGTTCGTGCTGCAGGACTATCCGCTCACCACCAATGTCACCATCGCGCCCAAGGTCATCGACCGGATCGTCAAGGACGTGCCCAACTGCGTGATGCTGAAGCACGAGGATTGGCCGGGGCTGGCGAAGATCACCGCGCTGCGCGCTTCGAGCGACAAGGGCGAGACGCGCCGCATCTCGATCCTCTGCGGCAATGGCGGGCTGTTCCTGCCCGAGGAGATGGGCCGCGGCGCCGACGGCGCGATGACCGGCTTCTGCTACCCCGAGATGATGGTCGGCGTAGTCCGCGACCACACTGCCGGCAACGCTGCCCGGGCCGCCGAGCTGTTTGCAGCCTATCTGCCGCTCGCCCGTTACGAACAGCAGCAGGGCATCGGCCTCGCGGCGCGCAAATACGTGCTGGCGAAGCGCGGTGTCATCAAATCGGGCGCACTGCGCAAGCCCCGCCCGGCGCTGTCGGCGCTGGATATCGGCGATGTCGAGCGGCTGCTCGCCGCACAAACCAAACGTCTCGCGGAGATCGGCGCATGAAGCTCGGGCTCGAAAACAGGAAGGCGCTGGTCCTCGGTGCCAGCAAGGGGCTCGGCGCCGCCATCGCCGTGGCGCTCGCCAACGAGGGCGCAGAGGTGTTCGGCGCGTCGCGCAGCGTCGATCAGATCAAAGCTCTCAACGGTTCGCTCGAGCCGGGCGCCACCGGACGCATCACCGCCCTATCACTCGACCTCACCGACAAGGCGAGCCGCGATGCTCTGGTGCAGCAGGTGCTGGCCCAGGGCGGCGTTGACATTCTCATCAACAACACCGGCGGCCCCGCTCCCGGCGAAGCGCGCTCGACCGGCTCCGAGGCCTGGTCCAGCGGCTTCGAAGCCATGGTGCTGAGCATCATCGAGATAACCGGGGCGCTGCTGCCCAAGATGGTTGAGCGCAAGTGGGGCCGCATCGTCACCCTGACCTCATCGGGCGTCGAGTCCCCCATCCCGCGCCTCGCCATTTCCAACGGCCTGCGCCAGGCGGTGCTTGGGTGGTCCAAGACCCTCGCCAGCGAGGTCGCGGCCGACGGCATCACCGTGAACATCATCGTCACCGGCCGCGTCCACACCGACCGCGTCGATCAGCTCGACGAAGCCGCCGCCAAGCGTCAGAACATGAGTATCGAGGATGTGCGAAAGGCCTCCCTCGCCACCATCCCCGCCGGCCGCTACGGCAAACCCGAGGAACTGGCCGACGTCGTCGCATTCCTCGCCAGCGAGCGTGCCTCCTACATCACCGGCGCGAAGATCCGCGTCGACGGCGGGATGATCCGGTCGGTCTAAAGGCACGCCGATGCGCTCGGGCGTCCCCGATGGCGGGCATACTCAGCAGTCTCGCCTTCCCAGCTCCACGGTTTACTGACGAACAGCCCTTTGTTGTGACCGAAGCAGTTCTGCCTATCCGGCCGATGGAGCTGCTCGCTGAACTCCGTCGAGCCGGCAGCAGGGTTACATAAACGGCGTGACCGCCATTAGCTGACCCGCTCTATGGACAGCTTTGCGCGGGGAGGAATGACCGCTATTGGGCCGAAAGCGGCACTCAGTAGAGTCCGCCTTGCGCCCAACAGGAGACGTTGCGGCTTGCCGCATGGACCTCGCGCTATGCCGGCGGCTGCGATCACGGATCCGCCATGCGCCTACCCCACCAGGCTCTGGGCGGCCGTGAGTATGGACCGAGCGCCGGCATAAAGACCCGTGCTGTCCGCCGCCGGCACAATTTCAATGCCCACATACCCTTCGTACCCTGCCCGGATAAGCCACGCCAACTCCTCCGCCCAGTCCTGATCGCCGGTGCCGAATTCATGCCGACCCGGCACGTCCGCTGCCTGGACATGGCCAACCAGGTCCATTTGCGTGTCGATCGCCCAACCGAGCGGCTCCCCGTTGAGGATCGCGTGGTACCGGTCGTAGAGGAATTTCACGTTTGGACGGTCAACCTGACGGACGACTTCCAGCGCGGTGGCAGAGTCCCGGAGCAAGGCGTTTGGCCCCTCGAATTGTCGGTTCACGACTTCGACGATCAGTTCGAGGTGCAGCTTCGCGACTGCATCGGAGGCCCTCGCGAGGGCCTCCGCAACGGCGTTCCGTTGTGATGCAATGTCGCGATCCGGAATGACATCTCCTGCCAGGACGACCAGCTTCGGGGTACCAAGATCGACGGCAACCGACGCCGCACGCTCAACGCGGCCGATGAATTCGTCGTGCGATTGGGGATCGCCGAGCTGACACTTGTCGCGCCAGGTTTCGACGCAAAGCGTGTGGAGTTCCGTGTTCGTCTCCGCCAGCGCACAGCCCAGATCAGGCAGCGGTTTGTCCTGCCAATCCCATATCTCGACAGCGGGAAATCCGGCGTCCGCAGCAGCCCGCACGCGATCGGGGACGGCGCGGTCGCCTTCGGCGAATGCCGTTTCGATGCAGACGCTGAAGTCGATCACCCGCGCATGCCTTCGACGAACGTCCGGCCGGCCCGTAGGGCGCTGACTGGATCCGTCGCGGCATCGAGTTCGATGAGCACGATCTCGCTGCCGGGTGTATCGAGCATGGCGTCGGACCAGCCCTTCCAGTCGACAACGCCGTGACCGAGTTCGCACATGAAGCGCTGCTGCTGGCCGTAGATCGTTTCATCGATGACGAGCTTTTCGCCGATCGGTCCGACAGCGTCCTTCCAGTGCGCCAGGGCAATGCGCTGGGCATGGCGCCGGGCGACGGCAACCGGGTCACCGCCGCCAAGGGCGATGTGGCAGGCGTCCGGGCATAGCCACACATAGCTGGGATCCGTGAACGACATGAACAGGTCGATGTCACGCTCGAGCCAGAGCGAGCTGTTGGATTCGGTGTGGATCGCCAGTTTGACGCCCAGGCCGCTTACGGCCTCGCCAACGCTATGGGCGATCTCGGCCATCCGGGTCATGTAGGGTGCGTCGACGAAAAACGCCGGCTGCTCACCGAAGGTCCGCCGCATCGGTAGACCGGTGACCAGCAGGTCGGCACCGACCTCGACGAGGAAGGATGCACGCCGCTCGGCATCGGCGACGATTGCAGCGATATCATCCGTCGTTCGCCAATTGGGCAGGCTGGGGTCGGCGATGAAGGAACTCACCACCGACAGGCCGCGCTTGTCGAGTTCGCCCTTGAACGCCGTGCCGCTGCCGAAGGTGCGGATGACGTTCTCGATGCTCCCGGGGGCGAAGGTCAGTTCCACTGCTTCGACGCCCGTCTCCGCCAGCACGCGCAGGACGGTCTCCCAGAACTTGTCCGGGTTGGCCGCCACCCACTCCCGCAGTTCCGCATCGGAGTTGAGGCCCCAGAACTGCGGGTGGTAGAACGTGATGATGTCGGTGGCATAGCGACGGGGCATGAAGATCTCCAGCGAGGAACGGGTTGATGCGGCTATTTCAGCCCGGTTACGGCAATGCCGCGCACGAAGTACTTCTGCAGGAAGAGGAAGAGCAGGAGCACCGGCAGCAGGACGACGACCGCGCCGGCAAGAAGCAGGCCGTAGTCGGTTGAGTTCGCGGCTTGGGAGGCGATCGAGAGGCCGACCGGGAGCGTGTAGGTCTCCTGGCCCTGCGCCACGATCAGCGGCCAGAGGAAGTAGTTCCACGAGTTGAGGAAGGTGATGATGGCGACGGTCGCAACCGCCGGTCCCAGCAGCGGCAGGAATATGCCGAAGAAGATCCGGAACTCCCCGGCGCCGTCGAGACGCGCCGCCTCTAGCAGGTCATCGGGGATCGAGTCGGCGAACTGGCGCATGATGAATACCGCGATCGGCATGACGGCGATCGGCAGCACCATGGCGGTGAGCGTATTGACCAGGCCCATCTGCACGACGACGAAGAATTGCGGGACGAACAGGGCGACGTAGGGGATCATCATCGCCATCAGAACACACGCGAACACGGCGCGCCGTCCCCTGAACGGCAACTTCGACAGCGCGTAGCCGGCCATCGAGCTGAACAGCACGTTCAAGGCAACGGTGAAGCCCGAGACGATCAGCGAGTTGCGCATGTAGGTGCCGAACTGCCGGTGGGCGAACAGCTCGATGAAGTTGTCGAAGTTGCCGAACGACTTGGGCAGCCAGGCGCCGGGGGCCGACATGATCTCGGCTTGCGTCTTGAAGGCCCCGAATATCACCCAGACAAAGGGAATGAGCACGACCACGGCGAGCGCCGTCAACGCCCCGTAGAGCAGCGGGACGGCGAGGGGATTCTTCCTGGTCATGACCGGGACCTCAGCATCCGAAGCTGGATGATGCCGAGCACGACGATGATGGCGAGCATCACGTAGGAGCCTGCCATGGCGCCGGCGATGTTTCCGAACCCGAACTGCTCGTAGACCCAGAGGGCGACTGACTTGGTCGCGCTCAATGGGCCACCCTTGGTCACCAGGTACGGCTCATCGAAGATGTTCATGTAGGAGACGGTCATGAGGACGCTGACCAGCAGGGTTGTCGGGCGCAGCAGGGGCAATGTCATCGAGATGAGACGTCGCCATGCGGAGGCGCCATCGAGGGAGGCGGCCTCGTGCACTTCGACGGGGATGGACTGCAGTCCGGCGAGGAAGAGCACCATGCACGTGCCGACGTTCCGCCAGATGGCCAGCATGACGACGGTGGCGAAGGCCATGTTCGGGTTGCCCAGCCAGTTCGGGCCGGCGAGACCAATCGAGGCCAGGAAGGAGTTTGCGGGTCCCTGCAAGGTGAACGCGTACTGCCAGATGACAGCCGCGGCGACGACGTTGGTGATCACCGGGAGATAGAATGCCGCCCGGTATGCTGCCCGCAGGCGCTGGATCCCGCTGTTGAGGGCCAGCGCCAGGGCCAATCCGATGAGCATCGTCAGCGGCACCCCGACCACGACGAAGAGCCCCGTGGTCCCCAGCGACTGGAGAAAGCCCTTGTTCGTGAGCACGCGAGCAAAGGTGCCGAGGAACACGAAGTCGACGTCGAACGGGTGGCGCATGTCCGCGACACCGATATTGGTGAAGCTGTAGATCAGGGCGATCAGCGCCGGAACTGCGGTGAAAACCCCAAACGTGACCAGGAACGGGGCCACAAAAGTCCACGCGGCCGCCGACTGCCATGGAGTTGGCCGAGGTTCTTTCGCGAACGTGCTGCTCAACTGAATTCCCCTTGAAGACGATGGCATCCCGGAGCGGGCGCCCGTGGAGAGCGATAGTCAGCACTCCACGGCAGGGTTGGCTGGTCCCAAGGACGAGGCTTAGTTCCCCACTCCGATGGACTCGGCGAAGCTCTGTGCGTCGTCCAGCACCTGCTGGGCAGTCGCCTGGCCGCGTGCGACCCGCTCCGTCTGCTGGCCGATATACGTGCCCACCTGGCTCCAGGTCGGAACCTGCGGAATGTCCACGGCGGTCTCGAGGGCCCTGCGCTCGGCGTCCAGCAGCTTGTTGCCGGCGATTGCGGGATCCTCCCAGGCGGCCTTTGCCGACGGCAGGCTGCCGAACAGCTTGTACCAGGCCACCTGCGTAGCCGGCAGCGTCATGTGGCGCGCCAGCTTCCATGCTGCGGTGGGGTTCTTGGCGTCCTTGAGCACTGCGACGCTACCCGATCCCAGTGCCGAAGCGCTTCCCACCGGGCCGGCCGGCATCTCGGCGGTCGCGAGGTTTGCATCGGTCCACTCACGGCCGTTGGCGTCGACCACCCACTGCTCGAACCAGGGGCCGATGTCCTTGCTGGCGATCTCACCAGAGGTGAACCACGGCACCGTGTCGAGGAACTTCGGGCCGTCGGGAGAGGCGAGGCCTTCCGAGAACAGCGAGCCCCAGAACTCCAGAGCCTTGACGTTCTGCTCCGAGTTGATGGTCCACTGGGTCCCGTCAGCACTCATGAAGCTGCCGCCGTTCTGGTGGATGTACTCGTTCAGACCCTGGGCATTGTAGATGTCGTAGCCGACATCGAGACCGATCCCCCACTTGGAACCTTGTGCCTGCATGGCCTTGGCAAAGGCCTTCAGCTCGTCCCAGGTCTTGGGGGCGCCAAGACCGGCCTTTTCGGCCAGGTCCTTGCGGTACTGGAACATCGTCGCGTAGACGTCCAGGGGTATGCCGTAGGCAACACCGTCCTTGACGTTCGTCTGGTAGGCGTTGGCGAAGAAGTCGTCCGGATTGACCAGCCCCTCGGGCACCGGCGCGAAGGCGCCCGTCGCCATCAGGCTCGCCTGGCTCTGCGAATAGAGGCGAACCAGATCGGGCACCGTTCCGGCGGCGATGGCGGTCAGCAGCTTGGCGTCGAACTGGTCCGACGGGATCTGCGTCACTTCCACTTTGACGCCGGGATTCTGCGCCTCGAAATCCTCGAGGAACGCGGGGAGCTTCTCTCCCTCCGCGCCGCCGATCCACACATGGATCGTGCCCTCGGCGGGCGAATTGTCCACGATCTCCTCCGCCCGACCGTAGCCGGTGAGAGCGAGCGCAGCTGCCGCCGATGTGGCGGCAAGGACGAGCGCGCGGCGGGTAAACCACTTCATAGGCATCATGCTTCCCTTCTCAGAGTTGGGAGTAGGCGCGTCTGTGGGTGCCCTTCCCTGTTGGAAAGGCGGCGAGTTGATCTATCGGAAGAGCTTGGCAATCGATTGCCAATGCGATATTGATTGCATACGCTGATTTTGTGCGCAAGCGCATATTTTGCCCACCGAATAGGCAGACGTAAGTGTTTGACGCGGTAACAAATTCCGGCCAAAGGGGATGAGGATGGTTCAGCGATGACCAAAGCATCGGATATTCGCGCCGCAGGTCCATCGATCGCCGACGTCGCCCGCGAGGCCGGCGTCGCGACCTCGACCGTCAGCCGTGCTTTGACAATGCCGGGTCGCATCGCCGAGCCGACCCGGCTCAAGGTCGAAGCCGCCGCCCGGAAGCTCGGCTACACCGGCAATCAGACGGCCCGCAATCTGCGCGTCGGCCGCTCGCGTACGATCATGATCGTGCTCCCCGACGAGATCTACATCGGCGCCTCGCAGACGGTCTCGGAAGTGCTGCGCGCCGCAGCGAAAGCCCTGTCGGAGCGTGGCTTTTCGCTGCTCATCGCAAATGTCTCGCGCGAGGCCGAGACCGACGAACACATCCTGACGGTGGCCCAGGGCGGGACCGTATCAGGCGTGCTGCTGATGGCGACCGCGGTGCCCGGCGCCGACGGGCGAAGCCTCGGCGACGTGGGTCTACCGATGGTCTCGCTGCACTTTGACCTCAGTGCACAGGGCATTCCGAGCGTGGTCAGCAACGACCACGACGCCATCCGCGATGCTGTCTCCGAGCTCGTCTCGCTGGGGCACCGGAGCTTCCTCTACGTACGTGGCCGCGAGGGCAACTATCACGAGATCGAGCGGCTGCGTGGCGTGCGCACCGCCTTGGCCGCGCAGGCGTTGCCCACCGCCGCCCTGCAGCTGTTTCAGGGCGATTTCAATTTCTCCGGCGGTGTCCGGGCGGGGACGCATTATCTCGGACAGCCAGCGGCCGACAGACCAACCGCGGTCGTGTGTGCCAACGACGACAGCGCGATCGGCTTCATCAAGACCGTTGTCGATGGTGGATTGCGGGTGCCCGACGACGTCTCCGTCATCGGCTTCGACGGCGCGGCGGTCGCCCCCTTCATGATGCCGGCCCTCTCGACCATCCAGCAAGCCACCGCGGAACTGGGTCAGCGCGCGGCAGACCTGGTGATCGACCTGGTTCTCGGCGAGCGGCTCAGCAACGAGCAGCGGTTCGAGGTCCCCTGCTCCATCGTCCTGCGCGACAGCGTCAGGGCGGTGACAACCTAGCGGTGGCGCGCCGGCCGTTCCTTCATGGACGGCCCCAGTCGATGACCCCCACGGGCCAAGCGCCCTCCCCTTCAACACTTCCGGCCCTGATGCGAGGCCCTTTTCACCAGGAGCAAGCCATGCCTGACGTCGTCCTAGACGCTCTTATCGTCGGATCGGGGGCCTCGGGTTCCTTTGCCGCCAGGGAACTCACGGCGCAGGGCCTCAAGGTCGTGCAGCTCGAGGCCGGACCACAGATCGGTCCCAAGGATTTCGACCCCGAGCACAGGCCGCGCCAATCCGAGATCAACATCCTGCAGCGTGCCAAGGCCACCCTGGGCGGGCAATGGGTACAGGCGCGGGCGGCCTTCTTCGACAGCCGGCAGCGTAAGCTGTTCACCAGCGATCGCAAGAACCCCTACTCGACGCCATCAGATACTCCCTTCGTCTGGATCCGCGGCCGCCAGGCCGGCGGGCGGACCCACGTGTTTGGCCGCGTGCTGCTGCGCTGGACGGATGACGACTTCAAGGTCAACACCCGCACCGGCCGAGGCGTGGATTGGCCGATCGCCTACGACGACCTGGTGCCCTACTACGAGGAAGTCGAGCGGTCACTGGAGCTATACGGACAGCCCGACAACGTCCCAACGCTCCCCGACAGCATC
>JBKJMF010000071.1:0-15846 GCA_046596525.1 Devosia sp.
TGAAATTCCCACAACGGCTCCGACAGCAGCCGCCCAGGCAACTTCTGACTCAAAAGGAAGTCTGACAGGAATCCAATTCCGCCCCGACCTCGTGAGGCTTCAGCGGAACGGCTCTCCAGCGGGCTTTTTCAACACTATCGGCGCGACGCGGACACTGGCGGGCGACCGCTATTGGCGCTGAGCGGCGGCTGTCAACGACCGGTCATGGCCCCTAAGCCGAACGACAGCTTTGTTCGGACCTTCAAGATCACAGAACGAAGTCCCAAAAGCTGCCGCTGGATCGGCTCCTTGGGCAAGGGCGTTGTCGAGACGACCAGAGCGGTCGCACCTCCAGCACCGACTGCCAGCCGAGGTCCAGCCCATCGCGCCGGAGTGATGTTAAGAATACTTGACATAGTGTTTAAGATAACGTACCTCGTGTAAGGCCGGGATAACATTGGAGGCCCTTGTGAGCATGCGTGAAAAAGTGGCGTGGATTTCCACGCTGACTGGTCTGATCATTTTCGGATACTACTTCTGGAGCGTCTGGTCGGACTTTAGCGCACGGCTACTCGACGGCGACATGCTGTTCTGGCGCTTTGTCTGGTGCATCAGCATCGCCGTGGCCATCATGCTTCCAGCTTCCTTGCTTGCGGCCTGGGCCGGAAAGCAGCAGTTCGATCCGCCGCCAGACGAGATGGAACAAGGCATCGAGCGCCGTTCCTATCGCGCGGGACTCGGCGTCCTCGAAGTCTCCCTCGTCGGAATCATCCTTCTCAGTGGCAGGATTACCGACATGGCCCGCGCCGACTATCCGGCCGATGCTGCCGGAGCCACGAGCGTTATGCTGGTCAACCTGCTGCTGTTCGCGATGGCTGTTTCCGGCGTCCTACGCGAAATCCGGGTTATCTTCGAGTACCGGCGCTACGCCTGATGCCCCCTCCACCCCCCATCACCAACTCCATCCGCCGGCTGCGTTTCGATCACAGCGAGATGACCCAGCAGCAACTGGCCGACCGGATCGGCATGACCCGCCAGACGGTGGCAGCGATCGAGCAAAACAAGTACTCGCCGTCCCTTGAAGCCGCCTTCCGCATTGCGGAAGTGTTCGGCGTCGAGATCGGGGAAGTCTTCCAGTGGAAAAAATCCGGCAACTGATGAGCCGCAAATAAGGACTACCAAAATGAATCGTTGGTTCACGAAACCCGTTGTCGTGCCTGCTGCATTGTTCTTTGGCACTCTACTCACGATCATTTTGGCGTTGGTGCAAGTGGTGCAAATCCCGCTGGGTGCCCTGCCCGAGGACAGCCGGCGCCTGAGCGCTGTTCCCGTCTGGCATTTCATGCATGTGCTGGGCGGCGCTACGTTTGGAATCCTTGGCCCAATCCAATTTGGTCGTGTTCTGATGCGCAAATATGGGCTCTTGCACCGCGTCATGGGGCGCGTGTTTGTGGCAGCGGGGGCGATGATCTCGCTGAGTGCGCTGAGTCTGCTTTGGCACTTTCCCGACACGTATTCGGTGGCCGTCAGCAGCGGGCGGTTGCTGTTCGGGATCGCGCTAGGCGTGGCTTTGGCCATTGCGATGCAGGCCATCTACAAGCGGGATTTTACCCGCCACCGCAACTGGATGATCCGCGCCTATGCAGTTGGGATCGGGGCCACGGCCGTGACGATGGTGGCTTTCCCCATTTACGCAATCACGGGAGAGCCTCCGATGGGCCTCGCCTTTGACATCGCATTTTTGGGGTCTTGGATGGCCTGCATTGTTTTTGCAGAAGTCTTGGTGCGCAGGATTTGAACAATATTTCGGGGCGTGCCTTGGGCAACCTGGGAAGGTCGCGCGCGCTCTGCGGCCGTTGTGCCATGCCGCAGAGGGCCAAGACTTGGAAGGGGCGCGCCGACAGCCGCGGTCGATTTTGGACTGGTACGAACGCTGCCGCGCCGATCAGAACAGCGACGTGCCTCGTTGGCGCAGCACATAGGACACGATGGCCGCGCGTCGGCCGATGTTGAGCTTGGCGAAGATCCGGCGAATGTGCTCGCGCACCGTGTAGCCGCTGATCCCGAGCTGCAGCGCGATTTCCTTGTCGGACTTGCCGGCGCCGATCAGCGAGGCGATCTGCAGTTCCCGCCGCGTGAGGATATCGGCCGCGGCGGGCTCCACCTCCGGAGCGACATCCGGCGTGCCGTCGGCGTCATAGATCACGTAGCGCCGTCCCGCGCAGAAAATCCGGCCGACCACCATGCGCCGCTCTGCGCTGGTCGCGCTGTCGCCATTGCTCTCGGGATCGGTGTGGGCAATCGCGATCAGCGAATGCCCGTCGACGACGAAGTGGGCGGTTCGCGGAATCCCGTCAGTATCGGCGGAGCTGCCCAGCCTGCTGGCAACAGTTGCAATACTGACTAAATTTTCGGCATGCATCACCATAGCGGGACGCCCCTACGCTCAGGAAACTCATCACGATCGTTGCCCGGGCCCCCGCCACACAGTAGCAACCGCTTCTCTACCGGATTATCGGTGCATATCGAGACACGAAGGCTGCTGTGTAGACAGACTATAGCATTAGTACGGATACTTGCAGCCCGAAAAGAGAACTAAATTGCCGAGCATGTTGTTTTTCTCGTTAGGCATTGAAGCCAGCAGTGATTTTCCGCCTGAGGCCCGGCGTGAGCCGGACTCCGCGGTTGAAAAGCCCCGCCGGCGCCAGCGGAACGCCGGCCCGACAGCCCCACGCGCCGCCCGAGTGCGGCCGCGGGCCGGCGGTATGAACCGCGATGACCTCGGGCGCTGCGCCCGGGCTGCGCTGCACCCACACCGGCGCGCCGCTATGGCCTGGACAAGTATCGACGCTGTAGAACAGTTGCCGATCGGTGACCCGGTCGAGCCGCTCCGAATGTTCCCACTGCGTGCCTGACGGCTTGTCGGCCGGATACCCCGAAATATGCAGCAGCCGGGTGGCGCGCAGCTGCTCGATCTCGGCTGGCGACGGACTCCACAGCCGAAAAAACCCCGGCGACGTCGAGAATGGCCGCGCCAGAAAGATCAGCCCGACGTCGGTCTCCGCAGACGGCCGCCGGCGGTAGGCCGGGTTGACCCGCCAGGACTGCGCCCATTGCGAGCCGAACGGGCTGACGCTGGCCGAGGCCCGGCCCGGCGTGATGCGGATGCGCGCCGCCTGGTTGGGCAGCCCGAGCCGCGCCCGGATCGGGCTCATGATGCAATGGGCCGCCGTCAGCAGCACGGTCGGCGAGATCAGGAAGGCCGTGCACCCGGTCAGCCGGCCATCGCCGAAGTCGCGCTCGAGATGGCATACCGCGCTATGCGGGAAGCGGTTCGTCCGCGTCACCCGGGTGCGTCCGTCGGTGGGGCCGACTACGGCATAGTCGGCTTCATCGGCTAGCCGGTCGAGCGCGAACGGCGGGCTCTCGTCGTAGTACTCGCTCATGATCCCGGCCCTGGTTCAGGCGGCACCTCGGCCTTCGCCGCCGCCTCCGGAGCAGTTTCGGTCGGCGCCGCGTCATCCTCCAAGGGCATATCCGCCATCTCGAGATCCTCGGACATGCCGAGGCCGAGCTCCCGCGTCAGGTCCTCGATGACCCGCAGCGGGTCGTCGCGCTGCCTGAGATAGGCGGTCGCCTGTGCCACGAAATCCTCTTCCGAGCTGAAGGCCGACAGCTCGGGAGCGGCGGCCGGTGCCGCATTCAGCGCATTGACCTCTTCGAGCACCAGCGCGTCGAGATCGGCCCACACCGAGCGGGCGAGTGCTGTTCTTTCACCATGCATTGTAGCCTCCTGTAGGCGCCGGGTTGCGGCGGGCCGCCTCGTCGAATGTCGTGCTGTTGGGGTCATAGAGCAGCGGCCGCTCGCGATCCTGCAGCCAGCCCTCATAGTTCCTGGCGCGCCGCGGATGCATGCCCTGGCGCGTCAGCCGCGCCGCTTGCACCATGATGTCCTGTTCGCGAAGGTTGTGGATGGCGTTGTAGACGTTGATGTCGGCCCTGCTCCGCTGGCGGTAGTGCTCGATGATGCGGTCGGCGATGGAATTGACGTTCTTGGTCGAGCCGATGCTCAACGGCCGGTTGCGATCGAGGCCGACCCGGGTGATGCGATAGACCTGCGGACCGCGAGCGAAGAACGGCCGCAGCCGGGCCGATACCGCGCCGCCGGCCAGTGCGGTCGGCCGCGCGGCAATGATCTCCTGCAGAGTCACGGCGTGGCTCCAGCCGCGCCAGCCCGGCAATTGCGTGCCGCGTGCCCGGATCGAGGTCTGGCGCCGGGCAACCGGCGGCAACCGGGGCATGGAGCGGCGTCGCGTCGTCTCGTCGAAACTCTCCGCGCCACCGCAGCCGCACCCACAGCCCGAGCCATGAACCACGCGTTCATGGGCCCGCTGCCGGCACCGGGCGCAGTTGCAGCGGGTCGGATGGCTCACCGCGGCGGCCGCTTCGAAAGCCAGTTCGTCCAGTGCTTCATCGAAATAGGACATCGTCTGCCTCCCGCGTTCAGGCCATCGCCCGCTGCCGCAACCGCGCCACCGCCCGCTCGTGCTGCTCGCGCGTCGGCAGCGGATACGAGGCGCGAGGCGGTCGGGCCGGGCGGATATCGAGATAGTTGGAGATATTCGCGTCGGGCGTCAGCGCCAGCCTGAACATCGCGGCCGGCGCCGACAGCAGCGACACCACCCCCGGACCATGACCTGCGACCATGCTGTCGCTGTGCACGATCACCCCGATCGAGGTGAAGCCTTCTAGCCGCGAGCGACCGAAGCGATTGTCGGCGCCGGCAATGGCGACGAGATCGCCGAAGCGCAGGTTCCCCAGCCGGTGACGGCGCACCATCTGCGGGTCCGACATCTGGATGTCGTAATCGCCCCGCAGCACGTTGTTGCGCCCCAGCCCCGATCCCATCAGCCGCGCCGGGATCGTGTGGGTCACCCGCACATCGATGCGGCCGTTGCGTTCGGTTGGCCGCCAGCGCGCCAGGAGCCGCGGCGAGCAGTTCCAGATCGCGACATCGGGGAAGTCGGTGAGCCGGAGGCCGAGCCCGTAGGCCCACACCTGGATCCGGTCGCCGATCGCCATCTTGCGCATCGCCTCGAGGGGAAAGTCGATCAGCACCGTATCGACACCGCCATGCTTGCCGGTGACGACGCCTCGCGCGCCGGTGGCGCGCCCCGACATCACCTCTGCCTGGTTTCCGACGCACGAATAGGTCTGCAGCGCCTGGTTCGGGCCGTCGCGTCCGCCGACAATCGAGCGCATCTCGGCGCGGATCGAAACGCCCGGCTCCACATGGTCGCCGGCCAGCCCGACACACGGATCGCCGACCCGCTGGTTCAGCACGATGCCGCCCGACCCGGGCAGCGAGCGCGATTTGCCATCATAGCCGACCCGCCAGGGCGTGCCGCGCTCGATCGGCGGCGCCACCTGTCCGGCGACACTGATCATCACCAGGTCGCGGGCATTGGTCCTGAGGCTGCGCGGACCGGAGCCGGCATGGGCGCGTGTCATGCTGCGACCTCCGCCAGCGCCGCCAGCGGCCGCCACAACGCACAGGCGTTGCGCCACGGGTCGTCGAGCCCGCTGTCATCGGCATCCGGTGCGTCGTCGAGCGCCCAGTCGCTTTCGTTCCAGCCATCGGGCATGGCAAGGATCACCGGCGCGACGATCTGCACGATCGCCGCGACCTGGCCGCTGGCGGCCATCGGCGCCAGCGCCGGCGTCAGTGCCGCCATCGCCTCGTCCGGCATGCCGACGGGGTGGCGACGGTTTGGGAAACCAAGCCGCTCGAGATAGTCGCAGAGCGGCGGCGCGCCGTCGCCCGGAGCCGCGGCCGTCAGGATATACGCCGCATCCGGCTGCAGCGCCGCGGCCAGCGCCACGACGTCCCGCGCGCACTCGTCGAGCGGTGCAGCGAGCCCCGCGAGGCTCCCCAGCCGGGCATCGAGCGCCGCACAGCAGCTCTCGAAGCGCGGCAGCAGCCCGCTCTCCTCCCGCACCGGCAGCGCGCTCTCGTACTGGGCATCGCCGACCCAGTGCACCCGCGACGACAGCCTACCGTTCTGCCAGGCTCGCCGCCACGGCTCCAGCTCCCGCGTCAGCTCGTCGAGCAGCTGCGGCCGGCTCTCCTCCGCCAGCCAGCTGCCGCCCATCTGGTCGGGCCGGCTGCGGTAGTGCGCGTCATTGTCGAGCAGCGTGTAGAGCCCGCGCGGCAGCCACACATTGGCCGACCGCGACAGCGCCATCGCCACCAGCAGCCCCATCGGCGACAACGCGAAGGTCGCGTCGATGACGATGCCGGGCGGCCGAGCCCCGAAGCGGACCGAAACGGGAAGATGGGCGTCCATCTTGCTTGTCCCTCTCGGTCACGCCGCGATCCGCGACGCCATGCGCCGGTCGAGACCGTGCGACCACTGCACCCGGTCGCCGTCGAGGCCCGGGAAGCGCCGGCCTTCGCGCGTCAGCCGGTAGGCGGCGAGCCAGGCATCGGCCTGCGAGCCGACCTTGCGCGCATCGGCGTCGAAGGTCGCCGGGTCGATCGAGGTGCGGAAGTCGTTCTCGGTGATGTATTGCAGCACCCGGCGGCCGGAATCGGCCATCTTGGCGCGCTGCGACATCTCGGCAGCACCGCCCAGATGACGATTGGCTACCGCCTCGATGACGTCCCACTTGGTGTTGGCGTCGAAGGACTTCTTGATGTCGGGTGCGTCGAGCAGCTCGAACACCTGCTGCACGTATTGCCCGGTTTCTTTGGTCAGCGCGAGGATGTTGCCATAGCTCGAGCGATCGAGGTGGTAGCGCAGGTCCGTGCCGACGCGCTGCACCGTTGCCAGCGCGGCGAAGGGCCGGTCGTTGAGGGTGCTGCTGCCGCGGATCACCTGGCCGATGGTCAGGTCCTGGAAGTATTGCGACAGCGCGTTCATGAACGCGACGAGCATGAAGTGGAAGTTGCGGTTGACGACGGCGCCCGAGGGCACCGGCGCGCGGCCGTAGTTGAAGACGCGGCGATAGGCGAACAGCCGGTCGCGCGCCTTGTAGCGGATCGGCCGCCATTTCTCGAGAATGTAGAGGCCGCGCGCGCCCGGGCCGCGCTGGATGCGGATCTGGCCGTTCTGGAACAGCCGGCGCAGCACATCGACCACCTGGAACAGCTTCATGCGGTCCATCTGGTAGATGTAGTAGAGCTCGGCCGCCGCCTGCAGCTGTGGCGGGATGATCGACTCGTCGAAATCGTTGCGCAGCAGCGCCGTATCGAGCGAATCGAAGGGTTTGACCGGTCCGTCGCCGAAGCCGACCAGGTCGGAGAAGCTGGGCGCGGTGGCGCTCGACGAGCGCTGCAGCAATTCGCCGTAGCGGTCCTCGAACTCACTCTCGAACGCCGCCCGGTCTGCCTGCGACAGGCCCGCCAGTTCGTCGCGGAAGAAGCGCTGAAACAGGCGCTTGATGACCTCGTTGGACTCGTTTGCCATGATCAGACCTCATCTTGTTCGAATTGGCGGGCCAGTTCGTTCGTCGGTTAAAGCAGCCGTTCGATCTTGGGAGCGAGATCGAAGAACAGTCCGATCTCGTCCTCGGTGAGTCGCAGTTTCATACCGATGGGCGTCGGCAGCGCATCGAGGGCGTCGATGAACGACTGCCGGGTACCGGCCCACTTGATGACATCCCGCAGCGCGATGACGCCGGTCCCGCTCAGCCACTGGCCGGCGGGCGTCCTCGTGACCTGCTGCTTGGAGTTGAAGGCATCCATGTAGAATGCGTAGATCTTGGGATCGGTCGGCGCGCCGAACCGCTGTTCGATCCGTTCCATGGATACTTCCATGCCTTGGAGCGCGCCCGTGATCTCGGGCAGTCTGCTCTCCAGGGTGGTCTCGATCATGCCGGGGATGTGGATCGCCGGACCGTTGGTCGGCTTGGCGCCGAACTCCTCCTGTGCCACCAGCTCGAGCAGTGTGCGAAGCACCGATTGAGTATCGGTCGGGCCGGTGGAGCCGCCCAGCGCTATGGAATTGGATGCGAGCCCGAACAATCCGGCACTGCCGGCGGGGGAGAGCGAGCGGACCAGCTGTTCGATCCGCTCCTCGCCGACCGAGGCGCTTTGCAGCTCGGCGACCAGAAGGTCCTTGAGATCGGCGGTCCAGGGCGCGCCCGCAAGGCGGATCGCGTTGACGAGATCGACGGAGAGACTCGCCAGCTCGGTTTTGAGGTCCTGCGGGAAACTGAACACTGTTGTCTTGGCCGCGATGTCGGTGAGGCGGGCGGCACTGCCGAGCACCAGGCCGACCATGGCGGCCCGCTTCTCGGCGCGGCCAAACTCGCCGTTGCTGCTGCCCACCGCATAGAGATCGATGGCACGATCAAGGAGGAAGAGCACGTAGTCGAGCGCCACTTGGGTGCGCACCGCTTCGTCGTCGCAGCCGCAGCCGGCGAACCCTTCTACCATGCCAGCGATGGTGCCGCGGGCGCTGGTGAGCCTGAGCAGCATCCTGGCTCCATCATCGGCGCCGATGCCGTAGAGCCCGCCAACGATGATCGAAGGCCGCGCGATCAGCAGCAGCCGCGAGCTGTCCTTGCCGGCGAAGGCATCGATGAAGAGCTGGAGGGCGGCGGCAAAGGTCGCGAGCGAGGGCGCATCGAGGCCTTCGTCCTCGTCGGTGGCGATGCTGTTGGCCAGCTCTATCAGCCGCTGCAGGCTGCGGACCAGCAGCGCCGAGGCGGTGGAGAGTTCGCGCAGTCCGTCGACGCTGGCGCCGGTCGACAGGTCGATCAGCCGCTCCATCGCGCCGGAGAGCGTCGCTTCGTCGAGCAGCGAGCGCAAATCTTTCTCGCCGCCGTCATCCAGCCGCTTCTGCAGGAGGCCGAAGGCGGTCATGCCGCGCGGGTACTCCTCATGATGAAGGAAGATGTCGGCGGCACCGTTGAGGCCGCGCAGGGCCCCCATCACCGCATTGCGCCGCGACTGCAGCTCGCCGGCCGCGGCACGCACGATCTTGGTGCTGCGGGTAACGCCGCTCGTCGCGAGGCCTTCGCCGATGGCGACGAGGATCAGTCCGGCTAGCATGTCGCAACTTCCGGCGAAGCGGCGGAAATTGAGGCTGCTGCCGTCGGTGAGGGCTCCAACATAGCGCCCGAGCCGCGCATATTCGCTGAGCTGGCGGCGGGCAGCGAGGGCGCGATCCTGGTTCACGGTGTCGAGGGCAAGCCGCGCGGCAGCGAGGCCGTCGCTGGCGATCTGCCGCACGGCGCGGCCCCATCCGGTCAGCTCGACCCTGATGTCCTTGAGCTGCGACGAGGTGGCCAGCGTCTGGAGATCGCGCTCGAGGTCGTCCTGCGCCTGCAGCAGTTCGATGGAGGAGGCTCCGCCGCCGCTGGCCGGCGCCGGATAGTCCGGGATGCTCGAGTAGGGCAGTCCGGCGCGTTCGCGGCGGTCGCGCTCGGCTTCCTCGGGATAGCGGACGAGGAGCGCGGTGGCGACCTGCGCAGGGTCGCGCGGATCGCTGACCCGCAGCGCCTTGCGCAGGAAATTGTCGACGGCAATGGTCGCGGCGGAGCGCGGCCGAGTGAGGTTGCTGGCAGTTGCGAAAGCGTCGGTCATGACATCTCACCTCATGCTACGAGGGCGCTTGGGGACGGCTGCGCCAGCGGGTTTTTGTGGGCCTGGCGTCGCGCCAGGTGGCCGAAGACCAGCTTGGAAATGGCTTGCGGATCGGCGCCGGATTCGAGTGCGAACCGGCTGGCCGAGACAAAGAAGCGCGGCGGCAGATCGGGCACGCGCCCTGCCGCGATGGCGATGCCGCCGCTGCGGATCCGCGCTTCGTCGGCGCGAGTGAACGGAATGGCGTCGGCGAGGGCGTGCTGCCCCAGCGCGCGACGCGGCTGATAGGCAATCTCGTCGACGATCGCCGGGATCACCCGCGGCGTCGCCGCAAACAGGATCGGTGGCAACCGATGCCCGCGGCCCGGGTTGTAAAGCTGCCGCCAGACGCGATCGGCGCGCGCCGCCTCTTCGGCAAAGCCCATGCGCCGCAGCATCTCGGTGAGGATCAGCGCGCGCACCCAGCCCGTCGGATGGGCGCCGCCGGGGCGATAAGTCAGCGCCCGGGCGCCGGGATGGGCAAGGAACTCCATCATTCCCCACACCGAAGCCGTGCCGCCGAGCAGCAGCGCCGCGAGGTCGGCGAAGATTTCCTTGTGCCACCGCCGGTAAATGGTCACCACCAGCGGATCGAACCGCATGCGGCCGAGCCGGTTGGCGACCGCGTCGGCGTTCTCATGCCACAGGCCCATGTCGGCCTGCAGGTTGTGCGCCACCTCGTGCAGGAATACCGGCTGCCAGGAATTGTCGCGGTCCCAAGGGACGCGGATGACGGGGAAAGGGTTGCTGTCGCCGAGCAGCCGCGCCAGCGCCACGCCCCGCCGCTGCGTTGCCGGCGAATAGCCGTGCTCCAGGTAGGTGAGCGGCTTCAGCAGCGGCCCGGTGAACACGCCGGGCAGGGCGGCGCGGACCACCGCGTAGCAGTCGAGCGCTATGGCATCGTGAGCCGCCAGCGCCGGCGCGAAACCCGATCCTCGTTGGGACATCACTTCGAAGAACATTCCGAAGGTCCTCCGTAGGCGGTCGACACTGCGGTCGAGCAACGCCATCTGGGTCAGCGCCTCCTGGGTAGTGGCCGGAGGCCAGCCGCGCTCGATCCTAACGATCTGGCGGTTGATGGCGTTGCCAATGCTGGCAAGCCGTTTGTTGGCGGCATGGAAGTGGGACCGCGACGGTGCGTAGGGCAGATCCTCGGGACGGAGTCCGATCCGTCTCGGGGTCAGGCGGTTCAGGCGCCGCGCCCGGGCCTTGAGGGCCGTGAGCTTGGTATCGAGGAACCGCCTGGTGGAAGAATCCGCACGCATCGCCGCGACCCTTTCCGGTGCTGCAAGCTAAAGCCTACCTCGGCCGGATGCTGATGCTGACCGGGCCACGGATCACGATCCGGCGACGACCGCCAACGGCCCCGCCGATCCCGCGGCCAAGCCCGCCAAGGCCGCCAAGCCCACCGAGCGCTTGCCCGGCGACCCGTCCGATGTTGCGCGCCGGCGCTGCACCGGCACGTACCGCCGCGGCAGTTCTCGCTACGATGCGGCGCCCAGCCGCCAACGGCCGGGTCAGCCGGCGACGCAGGCCAGGAGCTCGTCCTGCGACGCGGCGCACCGTCCCGGCGAGGACGCGCGGACGCACCGAGGGGGGAGTCCGCCTCGCGACCGCCGTGCGACGTACCGAGTTGGCGATCCGGGGCAGCGCCCGGATGGCAGTCGGACCGCCGCGGTTGACCAGCTGCGTCGCAGCACGGCGAACCGTGCGCACGGCCTGCAACCGGGCGGCCGCCGGCATCCTTGCCGCCGCTGGCCCAAGAATCCGTCGCGCCGCCAGTCCGGCCGCGAGCGGAATGGCGGTGCGGTTGCGCACCGCAAGCTCGGCGAAGGCATCCATCGCCTCGTCCTCCGAAGCCTCGTCGGCCATCAACTGCCCGACCACGTTGGCGACCCCGCCGATGGCGGTGCCCACACCGGGGATCAGGCTGGCGACCGGCGCCACGGCACGGGCAATCCGCCCGATGGTGGGCGCCGCCCGCCGCACTGCTCCGGCGACGCGGCGAATGCCACGCCCGATCCGGCGGAAGAACTCGTCGCTGTCCTCGGCGCCGAGCGCGTTGGCCATCATCTCGTCCCAGGCGTCTTCATCGCTCTCGTCGCCTTCATCGAAGCCGTCGCCTTCATCGAGCTCGTCGCCGCCGTCCATTTCGTCGAAGCTGGCGGTCTCGTACTCGTCGCCTTCATCGCCTTCATCGCCCTCGTCGTACTCGTCGCCCTCATCGGCCTCATCGTAGCCATCGGCCTCGTCAGCTTCGTCGTACTCGTCGTAGCTGTCGGAAGCGCCCTCCGCCTCATCGAAGGCGAGGTCGTCGAACATCGATTCCTCATACCTGTCCATGTCGAGATCTCCTCTTGAGCGATCGATTGGCCCCTGAACAAGTGGGGCAATAGCGGTTAACGCCGGTCACGAAGCTCGCTCCGACGCGCCGTTGGCTCAAGTCGACAAGAAAGGGTAGCCGATACAGGGTCGCTCAAAACGACTACTGGCGCCTGATAGTACTAGCCTTCCTGAAGGGACGATGCGCGATGCTTGCCGGACCTCCAGCTCAGTTGAAGAGCTGTACCAGCAGTGCTGCTGCAGCACACTTATGCTGTCGAATGTTGAGATTGGGGGCAGCGATGGTCCGCTTTTGCGCAAAAAGTGGACGACGCAGTTGCCGTGGTGCAGAGCTCGATCGGAAACAGTTGTTGGGTGAAGTGCCTCCCGGTTCGGCCAAGAGTGGCTGCCTTTGGTCTTGCGCGCCGTAGCGTTGCCGTTTGCCTCGATCGGCCCGGCCAACTATGCACTCGCCCACAAGGTGACGGGGGACCCTCATCACCCCGGTCGCCGTTATAGACAACGTGTCGCGCCGGCTGCGCATGCAGATCATCGGGCGGGGGGCGCAGTCGGTCTAGGCGCGCTTGCCGATCTCGGTGTGGTCGACGGTCCAGGCCAGGGCCTGGTCGCTCAGGGTGAAGCCGAGGCCGGGTCGGTTGGAGACGAGCATGCGGCCGTCCTTGATCTCGAGATGCTCGTTGAACAGCGGGTCGAGCCAGTCGAAGTGCTCGACCCAGGTGTCGTGGGCATAGGCGGCGGCGAGGTGGAGGTGGATCTCCATGGCGAAGTGCGGCGCCATTTTAAGGTACTTCTGCTCCGCGATGGTCGCGATCTTCAGGAACTGGGTGATACCGCCGACCCGCGGGGCGTCGGGCTGGATGAAGTCCACGGCGCCATGCTCGATCAGCTCGAGATGCTCGGCGACGCTGGTGAGCATCTCGCCCGAGGCGATCGGGGTCACCAGTTGCGCCGACAGCCGGGCGTGGCCCTCGACGTCATGGGCATCGAGCGGCTCCTCGATCCAGACGAGGTTGAACTCCTCGAGGGCGCGGCCGACCCGTTCGGCGGTCGGGCGGTCCCATTGCTGGTTGGCATCGACCATCAGCGGCACGCGGCCGCCCACCGCCTTCTGCACCGCTTCCATGCGGGTGAGGTCGGCCATCGGGTCGGGTTGCCCGACCTTGATCTTCAGGCCGCCGATCCCCGCTTCGATGGACGCCTCGCAGTTGGCGATGAGCTGATCGGTGGGGGTTGAGAGAAAGCCGCCCGAGGTGTTGTAGCACTGTACCGAATCCCGGCGGGCGCCGAGGAGTTTGGCCAGCGGCAGATCGGCGCGCTTGGCCTTCATGTCCCATAGCGCCACGTCGAATGCCGCGATGGCCTGGGTGGCAAGGCCGCTGCGGCCGACCGAGGCACCGGCCCAGACCAGCTTGTCCCAGATCCGCGCGATATCGTTGGGGTCCTCGCCGATCAGGTTGGGCGCGATCTCCTTGGCATGGGCATAGAGGCCGTAGCCGCCGGCGCGCTTCGAATAGGAAAAGCCGATGCCGTGGTGGCCGCGTTCGCTTTCGATCTCGGCGAACAGCAGCGCCACCTCGGTCAGCGGCTTCTGCCGCCCGGTCAGCACCTTGGCGTCGCTGATCGGCGCCTTGAGCGGCAGGAGGATCAGTGACAGCTTCACCCAGGCGATCCGATCGGTCGTCGCAATGCCAGGCGCCAAGCCGGCAAGCAGTCCGCCGGCCGGGATCGTCTGTGTCGGGCTGGTCATCGCATCCTCCGAGTTCAGCGCACCCTAGTCGATCGGAGCGCCGACGTCAGGCAGCGGCGACGCCGCTCGACAGGTGCGAGCGGATATCGAGCTCGGTGCTCTTCAGGTGCGCCCGCATGGCGTCGACGGTTGCTCGCTGGTCGCCGGCACGGATGGCGTCGAGGATCGCCTGGTGGGCCACCAGGGTTTCAGTTCGGCCGGCGCCGCGCAGGGTCTGGCCGCGCCGGCTCATTACGAAGCTCTCGTGCAGCGGCGAGGCCATCGCCTCAAAGATGAAGGCGATGACGCGGTTGCCGCTGGCCATGGCGATGGCCTCGTGGAACTGCAGGTCGCAATCGTGGAAGCGGGCCTCGGCCTCGGCGTTGGCCCCGTCGGCGGCAGCACCGGCGGATTCGCGCATGCCGAGCATGGCGCTTTCGATCGCCTGGAGGCCGGCCCGGCTGATGCGCTTGGCGGCGAGGCCGGCGGACAGGGTCTCCATCGCCATGCGCAGTTCGATCAGGTCGAACAGGCCCTTGGGGTCGTTGCGGACGATCGAGACGAGCAGGGCAGCGAACACCGAGCTGTCGGGCTCGCGCACCACGGCACGGCGGCCCCGGCCGATATGCAGCAGTCCGCGCCCGACCAGCATCTTGACCGCCTCCCGAACGGTCAGGCGGCTGACTTCGAAGCGCGTCGCGAGGTCGGCCTCGCTCGGGATGCTGGAACCGGGAGCGAGTTCGCCAAGGATGATTTCGGTGAGCGCGTTGGCCACGTTTTCCGCTGCCGTCGGCGGATAGTCCTCCCGGCCGACGTTACCGTCGCGACTGGCCATCAATCATAACCTATCTGATATGTTCCCAGACGCCGACGCGAATATTATCGTTCGTACAGCGCCCTCCTCGAGCAGAACTCTAACGTTTGTGGGGCGATTTGGGCAAGCGCCAATGCGACCGGGTGAAGCCCGAGCGGGCACATCGGGCGACATCTTTACAGCGATATCTGATTACTCTAGGTTCCGGCCGCGCGTTGGAGGACGCGTGTCTCCCCCGTAATTGGGGGCGTTGAGGAGAAGTTGCCACCGCATCGGTGCAGCGACAGGACCGCGCGGGCAAACGGCTCCAGCGATCTTCTCCCCGTCAAATATCCTCCCCGCGAACGGCACGTCCCGATCGCGGTTCCACACAACGGTTTACCCGGGAGGAAACCCAGTGAAAGCCTTGAAGCTTCTTATGACCGCCGTGACGGTTGGCGCCATCGCGCTCTCCGGCCAGGCGTTTGCCCAGGACAAGGGCGCTGTCGGCATTGCCATGCCGACCAAATCGTCGCTCCGTTGGATTTCCGACGGCGACTCGCTGAAGGCCGCCCTCGAGGGCAAGGGCTACAGCGTCGACCTGCAGTATGCCGAAGACGATATCCCGAACCAGCTCGCCCAGATCGAGAACATGGTCACCAAGGGCGTGAAGGCCCTGGTGGTCGCTTCGATCGACGGCACCACGCTGTCGGCCGTGCTGCAGCAGGCTGCCGACGCCGGCATCAAGGTCATCGCCTATGACCGCCTGATCCGCGACAGCGGCAATGTCGACTACTACACCACGTTCGACAACTTCCAGGTCGGCGTGCTCCAGGCCAACTCGCTCCTCAAGGGCCTTGGCTATCCGGAGAAGGCCGGCCCGTTCAACATCGAGCTGTTCGGCGGTTCGCCGGACGACAACAATGCCTTCTTCTTCTATGACGGAGCCATGAGCGTGCTGCAGCCGCTGATCGACAAGGGTGACCTGGTCGTGAAGTCGGGTCAGTTCGGCATGGACAAGGTCGGTACGCTCCGTTGGGACGGCGCCGTGGCGCAGGCCCGCATGGACAACATCCTCAGCGCCTTCTACTCGGATGGCAGCCGCGTCGACGCGGTCCTGGCTCCGTATGACGGCCTGTCGCGCGGCATCATCTCGTCGCTGCGTGGCGTTGGCTACGGCACTGCCGACCAGGCCTGGCCGATCATCTCGGGCCAGGACGCGGAAGTCCCGTCGGTCAAGGCGATCATCGCCGGCGAGCAGTATTCGACCGTCTACAAGGATACCCGCGAGCTGGCCAAGGTTACGGCCGACCTCGTCGACACGGTCCTCTCGGGTGGTACGCCGGAAGGCCTCGACACCAAGACCTACAACAA
>JBKJMF010000076.1:0-3709 GCA_046596525.1 Devosia sp.
CCGCGCGCCTATCTTCCGCCCCATGAGCAAGCATCAGAACATCATCGCCAACTCGGACTACGAGACCGTCCAGGCAGCGATCGCTTATCTCAGCGAGACGCTGCCCGACGAAACCGACCTGCCGCGCTTTGCCCGCGCCCTCGGGCTGACCGAGCGGCAGCTCACCGACCTGTTCCGCCGCTGGTGCGGGCTGAGCCCAAAAAGCTTCGCCCAGGCCGTGGCGCTCAATCACGCGAAGAAGTTGCTGGCCGACCAGCAGAGCGTGCTCGACACCACCTATGAGGTGGGCCTGTCGTCCACCTCGCGGCTGCACGACCTGTTCGTCACCCACGAGGCCATGCCGCCCGGCGCCTTCCGGGCAAAGGGCGAGGGGCTCGAGATGATCTGGGGCGCCGCCCCGTCGCCGTTCGGCACCGCAGTGCTGACCATGACGGAATACGGCCTCTCGGGCATCGGCTTTGCGGACGAGAACATGTCGATCGAGGAAGCCTTCGAGGACCTGGCCAACCGCTGGCCCAACGCCCGCTATCGCCGCGACGACAAGGCCGTCGCCCCGATCGCTGCGCGGGTGTTCGATCCCAATCGCTGGGATCCTGAGCAACCGGTGCGCGTGGTGCTGATCGGCACCGATTTCGAGGTGCAGGTGTGGGAGACGCTGCTGCGCATTCCCGTCGGGAAGGCCACGACCTATCAGCGCGTCGCCAACCACATCGGCCGCCCGACGGCGGCACGGGCGGTTGGTGCCGCAGTGGGGAAGAACCCGATCAGCTTTGTGGTCCCGTGCCACCGGGTGGTGGGGACCAGTGGGGCGCTGACCGGCTACCATTGGGGCGTGCCGCGGAAGCGAGCGATTCTTGGGTGGGAGTCGGGGGTTGTGGGGGCTTAAGCGGCAGTTCAGACTGCCACCATCCCCGCCAATTTCCCATCCGCGCCAATCCGATAGACCACCGGCTCGCCCGTCGCGAGTTCCCGCTTCAGGATCTGTTCCGGCGTCAGCTCTTCGATTGCCATGACGATGGAGCGCAACGAGTTGCCGTGTGCGGCGACCAGCACGGTCTTGCCGGCTTTCAGCAACGGCGCGATCTCGGCGTCGTAATAGGGCAGGGTGCGGGCTGCGGTGTCCTTGAGGCTTTCGCCACCCGGCGGGGGCACGTCGAACGACCGGCGCCAGATCAGCACCTGCTCCTCGCCCCATTTGGCCCGCGCGTCGTCCTTGTTGAGCCCGTTCAGGTCGCCGTAATCGCGCTCGTTCAACAGCTTCGAGCGGTTGATCGTCACCTCGGTGACGCCGGTTTCCTCAAGGATCAGGTCGAGAGTGTGCTGCGCGCGCTTCAGCGCCGAGGTGAAATAGCTGTCCGGCGTGTAACCGGCCGCTTTCAGCCGTTTGCCGGCGCTGCGGGCTTCCTCGATCCCCGCCTCGGTGAGGTCGGGGTTGCGCCAGCCGGTGAACAGGTTCTTCAGGTTCCACTCGCTCTGGCCGTGGCGAACGAGGATCAGCGTTCCAGTCATCGGTAAAACCCTTGTCAGTTGAAGCCGAGCACGTCGGCCATGTTGTAGAGGCCCGGCTTCTGGCTGCGGGCCCAGATAGCGGCGCGCACGGCACCGTCGGCGAACAGCGCCCGGTTGTCGGCGATGTGGTTGAGTTCGATCCGTTCGCTGGGACCGGCAAGGATCACCCGGTGCTCGCCGATCACATTGCCGCCGCGCAGCGAAGCGAAGCCGATGCTGCCTTCCTCGCGCGCGCCGGTATGGCCGTCGCGCACCCGCACCGAGTGCGTCTTGAGATCGAGATTGCGCCCGAGCGCCGCGGCTTCACCGAGCATCAGCGCGGTGCCCGAGGGGGCGTCGACCTTCTTGTTGTGGTGCATCTCGAGTATTTCGATGTCGAAGCCCGGCAGTGCGGCAGCCGCCTGCTTCACGAGGCCCATCAGTACGTTGACGCCGAGCGAGAAATTGCCGGCCTTGACGATGCGGGCACCCGAAGCCGCCTCGCGGATCGCCGCGTCGTCGGCCTCGCTACAGCCGGTGGTGCCGATGATGTGGACGAGCCCGCGCTTTGCCGCCTCGCGTGCGAGGGCGACCGAATTGGCGGGGGCGGTGAAATCGAGGATGGCGTCGGCGCCGTCCAGCGCGGCGGCGATATCGTCGGCGATGGTGACGCCGAGCGCCTCGATGCCGGCCAGCTCGCCCGCATCCTTGCCGATCACCGGGGCACCGGTGCGATCGAAGGCCGAGACTACGGTAATGCCGGGCGTTGCGGCGATGGCGCGGATATTGGCCGCGCCCATCTTTCCGCCTGCTCCGGCGATGGCGACCTTGAGGTCAGACATGCTTGCTCCTACCAACCGTGCCGACGCCTATAGCCCAGCCGCCGCAGTCATGCCAGCCGGGTACCGCCCGCCATCTCGGCAAGGATCGCCTTGGCGGCCGCCAAGGGATCAGCCGCCGCCGTGATCGGGCGGCCGACGACGAGGTGGCTGGCGCCGGCGGCCAGCGCCTCGGCCGGGCCGGTGACCCGCTTCTGGTCGCCATGCGCACTGCCTGCCGGCCGGATGCCGGGGGTGACGATGGCCATTTTCGGCCCGACGATGCCCCGCACCATCTCGGCCTCATGGGGCGAGCTGACCAGCCCGCCAATCCCGGCGTCGCGCGCCTGTTGCGCCCGCAGCGCGACGAGCCCCGCCGTGTCGCGGGCAAAGCCGGCCTCGGCCAGGTCGGCATCGTCCATCGAGGTCAGCACCGATACGCCCAGCACGCAGAGATCCGATCCGGCCGCGCCGCGCACGGCCGCGCGCATGCATTGCGGGTAGGCGTGGACCGTCACCATCGTGGCGCCGGTCTTCGCGATTGCGGCGACGCCTTTTTCGACCGTGTTGTCGATGTCGAGCATTTTCAGATCGAAGAACACCCGCTTGCCGGCACTGAGCAGCGCCTTGCCGAGGTTCAGCCCGTCGCCGCCGTAGAACAGCTGATAGCCGATCTTGTAGAAATCGACGCTGTCGCCGAGTTGCGTGACCAAGCGTTCCGCCTCGTCTCGGGTGTCGAGATCGAGTGCGACGATCAGTGTGCCAGCCATCAGATGTCTCCGGATTTTCTGGTCAGTGCCACAGCCGGTCGAATCGGGCAAGGAGAAATGCCCGCTTGCGCGCGATGCTATGGCGCCATAGCGTCCGCGCAACATAATGGAATCATTAGACCAATCATGCAGCAGCAGGCGTTTTCCGCCATCGTCGCCTGGGTGCGGCTCGAACGCGCCACCGAGGCCTTCCACGCCGAGCTGAAGCGGAAGTTCGGCATCACCGGGCTGCAGCTGTCGGTGCTCCGCATCTGCGCCGAGCGCCCGCAACTGCCGCTCGCCGCACTGCGCAAGGCGCTGGTGATGCATCCGGCGACGCTCGGCCAATCGATCGACGAGCTGCGCCGCATGGACCTAGTGACGGTGAAGACCGACCCGCGCGATCGCCGCGCGCGGCTGGTGGGGCTGACCGAGGCGGGCACCGAGTTGTTGGCCAAGGCGCCGCTTGCCGGCCCGACGCGTCTGCGCGAGGTCGATCACGACGTGGCGCGGCTCGATCGGCTGAAGCTGGCGCTGGAGGATGCGGTGGAACTGTTCGGGCTCGGGGAGTGGGCACCCGGCCGCAAGGATGGCGCTAGGGATCGCCGCCGGCCTCGCGTCCCCTCTCCCCTCTGGTGAGAGGGTCAGGGTGAG
>JBKJMF010000126.1:0-3736 GCA_046596525.1 Devosia sp.
CTATATGCCGGTGATGGATACCAGCCTCCCCAAGATCGACCAGTTCCTCGCCGCCCTCGAAAGCGCCGTCGCCGATGGCAGCTTCGTGCGCCTGGCGCTGCGCCTGCCGTTCGGCGCTGACGAGACGCTGAAGAGCGTCGACATCAAGCCGGCGACGATCCGTGGCGACATCAAGCTCAGCTTCACGTTTCACCACCAGACCCGCGACCTGACGCAGAACCATCCGCCGGCCGGTGCCATCGGCCAGCTCAAGCGGCTGATGGAAAAGGACTTTCACCAGGCCTTCCTGTTTACCACGGCGCTCGACCTGCAGTTCGACAGCCAAGGCAAGTCGCCTCGTCTCAAGCAGACAGAGCCGACCAGCAAGGCCCCGGCCTCACTCGAGCACGACCGCGCCAAGACCCGCCCGATCCCGGCGGGCAAGGCATGGCTCACCGAACTGGGCGTCACGGGGGCCGATGGTACGGTGCTGAAGGCGGCCGGCGACAAGTTCCGGCAGATCAACCGCTATGTCGAAATCCTGGGGCCGCTGCTTAGTGCGATTCCGGCCGATCGGTTGAAACGGGTCGTCGATATGGGGGCTGGGAAGGGGTATCTGACGTTTGCCGTGGCCGACTATCTGGCGCAGAAATCGATGGCCTCGACCGACGTGGTTGGCGTGGAATTCCGCGACGATCTCGTGAAATTCTGTAACGAGACTGCTTCGGCCACTGGCGTTGGCAATTTGAGCTTCGAGCAGGGGACCATCGAGAACTTCGATTCAACCGGCGCCGACGTGCTGATCGCGCTTCACGCCTGCGACACCGCCACTGACGACGCCATCGCCAAGGGCATCGCCGCGGGCTCCGAGCTGATCGTCATCGCCCCGTGCTGCCATAAGCAGATCCGTCGCGAGATCGAGACCTCGAACCACGGCAACGAGCTCGATTTCCTGATGAAGCACGGCATCTTCGTCGAGCGGCAGGCCGAAATGGTCACCGACGCCATGCGCGCCATGATCCTCGAGCACTTCGGCTACTCGACCAAGGTGTTCGAGTTCATCTCGGACGTCCACACCCCCAAGAACGTACTGATCGTCGCGACGAAGACCAAGCGCGGCAAGGATGCGTCGCAGCTCAGGAAGCTGGCCGACGCCAAAGCCTTCTTCGGCATTCGGCGGCACTATCTCGAGGACGCGGTCGGGCTTTAGGCCCTCAGTCCAGATACGGCGCCAGAGCCTCAGCGAGCGGCTGTTCGTTGGTCCAGTGCACCGCGGACCAGCCGCGTTGCCGGGCGCCCTCGACATTGGCGAGCGTATCGTCGACGAGCACGATGTCCGCCGGTTCCGCGCCTGCAATCGCCGCCGCATGGTCGAAGAACTCGGCCGCCGGCTTCCGATGACCGACGGCGGCAGAGTAGATGATGCCGTCGACGTGCTCGCCGAGACCCACCTCCTGCATCAGGTAGTCGGCGCGCATGTGCTCCTGGTTGGTGGCGAGGAACACCGGCACACCGCGCTGGCGATACTGCTTCACCGCCGTCAGCACATTTTCATCGACCCGCGAGTCGTTCTCGAACCAGTAGGCGATCAGCCGTTCTGCCGAGACCCTGGGAGCGATCTCCATCAGCACCGGTATCAACCGCTCGGTCAGTCCCTCGCGCCCGGTGACGATTGCTTCCCAGAACGGAGTGAAGAACGTCTCCCTCAGCCTGTCGGGCGACAGGCCAAGGTCCTTTTCGAGTTCGGCGAACAGATGCCGGCCATCCGTCGGACGGCCGCTGACCAGCACGCCGTCGACGTCCATCATCAGAACCTTGGCTGGCGCCGCCACTAGGCGGTGCGGCCGTTCGGTAGCGGGGTGCCTTCGGCGAGGAGCTTATGGCTCGCCAGGTCGTCCCAGAACCCTGATGGGATGGACGTGTTCCACCACTTGAGGATGCCATCCAGCTCGGCCGGAGATTTCGGGCCGGTGAGCACGGAGACGACGGTCGGACTGGCGGTGGCGAACTGGAGGGCTGCGGCGCCGAGCGGGATCTTGTGGGCCCGGCAAAGTGCCGTGAGCGCCCTGACCTTCTCGACGATGTGCGGCGGCGCTTCCTGATAACGGCCGGTATCGGGTCCCCAGATATTGAGGCCCGCCAGGATGCCGGCGGCGAAGGGGCCCGCCGCGATCACCGAGGTGCCGCGCGCAGCGCAGGTGGGAAACAGCGTTTCGAGCGGCGATTGCTCGAGCAGGTTGTAGCGATTGGCGAGCAGGAACACGTCCCAATCGCCGATATCGAAGGACTGGAGCAGGATCGGTACCTCGTTGACCCCCAGCCCGATCGCCTTCACGTCGCCGTTGCGGCGCAACTCGTCGAGAGCCCGGTAGCCGCCGCCAGCCAGATCGGCCCAGTGCTTCTTGTAGCCCTCCTCGCCGTGCGATTTCGTGCCGATGTCGTGGACGAGCAGGATCTCGACATGCCCCAGCCCCAGCCGCTGCAGGCTGTCCTCATGGGAGCGCATCACGCCGTCGTACGTGTAGTCGTATTCGATCTCGAACGGGAACGGATAGGTCCAGCCCCGCGGCACGGTACGCGTCGCCTCCGAACGCACCGGGCGCAGCAGCCTGCCGACTTTGGTCGAGATCGCGGCCCCGTCCTGCCGGTAGCGCAGCGAGTCGCCCATCAGGTGCTCCGAGCGCCCGTCGCCGTAGTGCGGAGCCGTATCGTAGTATCCGACGCCCGCATCGAGAGCGGCGGTCACCAGGGTGCGCGCCTGGTCGTCCGAAACTTCGTTGCCCATCATGCCGGCGAGAGTGGCGCCGCCTAGACCGAGTTCGGTCAATTCGAGGCTGGTGCGACCGACCTGGCGCTTCTTAAAACTGGTGGCGCTCATTTTGCTATCGACTCCCTTGGCCCAACGGCGGCGGACACTGACATGTCAGTGGAACCCGGTAAACCAGCCAAAGGGTTTAGGGCAAGGGGGATTGGCGACGCGGGGAGGTGATGCGTTCGAGAATGCCCCACCCACAGACGTCATCCCCGCGAAGGCGGGGACCCAGTGGGATTTCTCAAGCTCCACATGCGCGCCAGCATCTCACTAGGTTCCCGCCTTCGCGGGGATGACGCTGGTGGGTGTTTTGTGAGCGGGTACGGGCCCGCTAGTCCTCCCGGAACGCGTGGCTCAGTTGCGCCGCCAGCGGCCCCAGCAAATACGACAGCACCGTCCGGTCCGCCGTCCGTAGGAACGCCTCCGCCGGCATGCCGGGCACCAGGTGCTGTTTGTTGGGCAGCCGCGCCAGTTCGGCTTCGCTGAGCTTCATGCGGATCGAGAAATAGGCGACGCCGGTAGCCGGGTCGCGCGACAGATCGGGTGAGATGGATTCGATGTTGGCCGCCAGTTCCGGCGTCGTCCGCGCATCCAGCCCCACCAGCCGAACCGACGCTACCTGTCCCACCGTCAGCTTGTCGACATCGAGCGGCGAAACCCGCGCTTCCAGCGCCAGCCGGTCGGAACGCGGCACCACCTGCATCAGCGTCTCGCCGGCCGACACCACGCCACCGACGGTGCGAACGATCGACTCATGGACAATGCCGGATTGGGGGGCGCGGATTTCCAGCTTGGCCAGCCGGTCCTCGGCGGCGATCTTCTGCTGCAGCAGTTCGGCGATCTGCAGGCCGACGTCGCGCAGGTCTTCCAGCACGCCGGCGCGGAAGGTAGCGGTGTTCTCTGCGATCTTGGCGCGGCTGCCGGCGATGGCGGTGCGGGCCGAGG
>JBKJMF010000164.1:0-2843 GCA_046596525.1 Devosia sp.
GCCTTGAGCAGGCGGGTAATGCCATTGCCGTGCTCGGCCGAGCCGATGAACACCGGACAGATCTTGCCGGCCCGCATCTCCTCGACCAGGTCCTTGAAGATCAGGCTCTTTTCCGGCGCCACGTCGTCGAGCAGCTGCTCCATCAGCACGTCGTCGAAATCGGCGATCTGTTCGAGCATGGCGGTGCGGGCGGCGACTTCGTCGGCTTTCTCGCCATCGGGCAGGGCGACGATCTCGCTCTCCTTGGCCTCGTGGTAGACATGCGCCCGCTCGAGCGCCAGGTCGATGCAGCCGGTGACGATGCCGCCCTTGGTCATCGGCAATTGCCGCAGCACCAGCGGCACGCGGCTCGCCGGCTGCAGCATCTGGAGGATGTCGCGGACGGGGCCGCTGAGCTTGTCGACCTTGTTGAGGAAGATCAGGTGGGGGAGCTGGCGCGCTTCGAGATCCCTGAGGATCAGTTGCAGCGCGGCGACCTTCTTGGGGTCGGCTTCCGCCACCACGACCGCCATGTCGGCGCCGGCGAGGACCGCTAGGCCCTCATATTGGAACTCCACCGAGCCGGGGCAATCGATGAAGCTGTAGCGGTCGCCCATGAACTCGGTTTCGGCGACGTTGGCCTCGACGCTCATGCCGTTGGAGCGGGCTTCCGGTGCGGCATCGCCCACCGTGTTGCCGTCTCTCGCATGGCCTTGTCGGGTGATGGCCCCAGTGCGCATGAGGATCGCTTCGAGCAGCGAAGTCTTGCCGCTCGCGAACGGCCCCACCAGCGCGATGCACCGGGGCCCCGCTTGTCTGCCATTGTCGTTTGCCATCTACTCCTCCTCGTTCGTGATTTGTTCCTCTGGCGACGTCCTCCCCGGTGCAGTTCCCTCGCACCGATGAGGCGCGTCCGCAGGGACACTGTAGCGCTCCAGCAGGGCGGAGCCAATCGGGGCGTCGGTGCCTGTGGATCACGGTGGCTACCGCCGGTGAAAGGTGGCGCGCACCAGCTCTGCAGCGAGTGCCCTTCCCAAACCCCAACTCCGGTGGTAATCACCCTCGCCAACCCGCAGCCGGACGTCGAGTCGTTCCCACTGCGGGCTTCCGTTTTTCTGATGCTCAGAAGGGAAGGGCCCACCCCTTGGCGAAGATCATTACTTCCATCACTGGCGATAGCGCACTGACGTTCGACGACGTGCTGCTGCAGCCTGCGCGCTCCGACGTGCTGCCGACCGATGTCGACATCCGCACGCGGGTGACCAAGGACATCTTCCTCAACATCCCGATCCTGTCGTCCGCCATGGACACGGTGACCGAGAGCCGCATGGCCATTGCCATGGCGCAGGCCGGCGGCATGGGCGTGATCCACAAGAACCTCGACATCCTGGTGCAGGCCGAACACGTCCGCGCCGTGAAGAGTTTCGAAAGCGGCATGGTGGTGAACCCCATCACCATCGGGCCGGAAGCGACCCTGGCTGACGCGTTCTCGCTGATGCAGGCCAACCACATCTCCGGCATTCCGGTGGTGGAGAATGGCGGCGCGGGCGGCCGGAAGATCGGCAAGCTGGTCGGCATCCTCACCAACCGTGACGTGCGCTTCGCCACCAATCCGCACCAGCGCATCGCCGAACTGATGACGCACGAGAACCTCGTGACGGTGCGCGACGGGGTGAGCAAGGACGAGGCCAAGCGCCTGCTGCATGCCCACCGCATCGAAAAGCTGCTGGTGGTCGACGACGGCGGGCGCTGCGTCGGGCTGATCACCGTCAAGGACATCGAGAAGGCCCAGCTCAATCCGCATGCGGTGAAGGATGCGCAGGGGCGGCTGCGTGTCGCCGCGGCGACCGGCGTTGGCGATGCCGGCTTCGAACGCTCGCTGGCGCTGATCGATGCGGGCGTCGACCTCTTGGTGATCGACACTGCGCATGGTCACTCGAGCGGGGTGCTGAAGTCGGTGGAGCGGGTGAAGCGCGAGAGCAATTCCACCCGCATCGTCGCGGGGAACGTGGCAACCGCCGAAGCCACCCGCGCGCTGATCGAAGCGGGCGCGGACTCGGTGAAGGTCGGCATCGGCCCAGGCTCGATCTGCACCACCCGCATCGTCGCCGGCGTCGGCGTGCCGCAGCTGGCGGCCGTCATGGCTTGCGCCGAGGAAGGCGACAAGCACGGCATCCCGGTGATCGCCGACGGCGGAATCAAGTTCTCAGGAGATCTGGCTAAGGCATTGGCCGGCGGGGCATCTTGCGCGATGGTCGGCTCGCTTCTCGCCGGCACCGACGAGAGCCCGGGCGAGGTCTACCTCTACCAGGGCCGCTCCTATAAGTCGTATCGCGGCATGGGCTCGGTGGGCGCCATGGCCCGCGGCTCGGCCGACCGCTACTTCCAGGAAGAAGTGAACGACAGCCTGAAGCTGGTGCCCGAGGGCATCGAGGGCCAGGTGCCGTACAAGGGTGCGGCCGGCAACGTACTGCACCAGCTGGCGGGCGGCCTGCGCGCCGCGATGGGCTATACCGGCTCGCCGACGCTGCAGGACTTCCGTGACAACGCGGTGTTCGTGAAGATCTCCGGCGCCGGCCTCAACGAGAGCCACGTGCACGATGTCTCGATCACCCGCGAGAGCCCGAACTACCGCGGCGGCAACTGAGGCCGCCGGTGACACCGGTCGCGCTCTGGCTGATCGCCGCCATTCTCGCCCAGGGCGCACTTGCCCTGGGGCTGCTCTGGTATCTCGGCACCATCCGCATCCCCATGGTGATGAAGGGCGAGGTGCGGATCGACGACATCGCGCTCGAGCGGACGGGCTGGCCGAAGCGTGAGTGGCAGGCCTCGAACGCCTTCGACAACCAGTTCCAGCTGCCGGT
>JBKJMF010000095.1:0-9470 GCA_046596525.1 Devosia sp.
CGAGGTCGGCGGCACCTTGGCGATCACCGGGATGGTCTTCAGCCCCTCATGGTCGAGCTCGACGCCGAGACCCGGGGTCTCATTGGGCAGCCAGTGGCCGTTGATCACCGGAACGATCGCCTTCACCGCCTTGGTCCACGGCGCGCTCTCCTGCACCTGGTGCTCGGTCACCTCCCAGTTCGGGATGGCGAAGCCGAGCTGCACCTGCGCCGCGGTAGCCACTGGGCCCGATGGCACGGCATGCGGAATGATCCCCTGGTGGTGGGCTTCGGCCAGCGCACAGATCTTGCGCGTGCCGGTGATGCCGCCGGCAATGCCGACATCGGGTCGGATGTGGTGCACGCCGCCATGCTCGACGTACTCGCGGAACTCCCAGATCGTGGTGTTCCGCTCGCCCGCGGCCATCGGCACGCGCGACTTCTCGGCCACCTCGCCGAAGCTCAGCACACTATCGGGCGGAATCGGGTCCTCGACGAACAGCGGACGGAATTGCTCGAATTCACGGATGGCGGCGATGGACTCGCCGAGCGCCATGTTGCGATGCAGCTCGATGCCGAGCTCGACATCCCAGCCGACCAGCTCGCGGATCGCGGCCATGCGGTCGACCATGTCCTTCACCTTGGCGCCGAACGCCATCAGGTGATGCTCGGGCTGGTACACCATCACCTTGAGCGCGGTGTAGCCGTCTTCGGCCGCCTTCTTGCAGCTCTGCGCCACCTCGTCGATCGTCCCGTACGGGATCACCAGCATGGCGCGCACCTTGTCGCGCACCCGGCCGCCGAGCAGGTCCCACACGGGCGCCTGATAGTGCTTGCCCTTAATGTCCCACAACGCCTGGTCGATGGCGCTGATCGCCCCGCCGATCGCCATGCCGCGCATCGACATCGCCCGGTAGAGCGACAGGTTATGGTACTCGATGCGGAACGGGTCTTCCCCGATCAGCCGCTTGCCGAAGGCTTCGGCGACGAGCGCCGTCGCATCGGGAAAACCGAAGAAGGTGGATTCGCCCACGCCCTTGAGCCCGGTATCCGTCGTCACTTCGACGAACATCCAGTTATGCGCGACGTAGGTATCGATACGCTCGATCTTCACTTCTTGGCTTCCTCGGGAACGGGGTAGACGAACAGCGGCTCGCGGCGGACTGCCGGGGGACCGATCAGCTCCAGCACGAGGCCGTTGAGCTTGGGGGAGGTGAAATACGCAAAGGCACCGCTGCCATCGCCGCCAAAACCCTTGGCGGACTGGATGCAGGTGAACCCCGCCTCCTGGATTTCGGCCACTACCTGGGCGTGGTTTTCCATCACGTGGATGCCGATGTGGTTGAGGCCTTCGCCGGAGCTCGCGAGCTGGTCGGCGAAGAACGAGGGACCCGTGGTCGGCTGCACCAGCTCGAACTGCACCCCGTCCTTCCAGGCCAGCGCGTGCTTCAGGCCGAACTGGGCGGGTGCGCCCTTGAAGGTCATCTCCTTGAGGATCTGCGGCGTGTACTCCCACGCGGTCCACGGACCGATGCGCAGCAGATCCCACCATTGGCGGGTCGCCGCTTCGAGGTCGCGAACCACGAAGGCGACCTGCTTGGGCCCGAGCTTCTGCATCAGCTTGAGCGGTATGGCGTCGAAGGCCGTATTGGTGCCGATCATCGCAATCCCCCTCAGGCTGCGTTCGACTTGGGCAACAGCCCAAGGTCGGCGTCGATCTCGTCCTGGTAGGCCGAAACCCGGCTCGACAGTACGTCGTCCATCGTCACCACCTGCCCGGAAATGCCACTCTCGTACGCCGCCAGCACCGACGCCACAGCAGTCAGCCCGCCCGCCCCGTCCACTTCCGGCGGCCGGCCTTCCGTGATGGCCGCAGCAAAGTCGTGGATCTCGATGGCGAGGAGCCCCGAGTCCGTCTCCGCCCAAGGCAACTCGTACGAAACGCCGCCATACAGCTTCTCCGTCAGCCCATCGAGCTTGAAGCCTATCTTGTCGGCCAGCTCCTGGCCGGTCAGATCACCCTCGGCCGTATGCAGGATCGGTGCCTTGCCGGTGCGATCGTTGAAAATCTCGAGCGAACCGTTCCGCCCATGCACCGAGCGCTGGTTCCAGCCCTTGCCCGGCCCCGACGCCACATACGACATCTGCACCGTCAAACCGGATCGCATGGTGTAGGTGGCCACAAACGAGTCCTCACCCGTCGCCGTGATCTCCTCGGGAATTTCGAGGAAGCGCTTCAGATACGCCTCGGTCTGCATCTCCGGCTTTTCCTGCCGGCGGCGGATCGGTTCGGCGATGAAGCCCTTGCCGTAGACCGATTGGAACGGGCCGAAATAGTACTGCACGATGTCGGTCAGGTGCGCGCCCATGTCGAGCCCGATGGCGCCCTTGTTCTTGAAGTGCCGCCACGGCGTGATGATGATCCGGTCGTTGCCGCCGATCATCGTCTGCACCATCAGGTGGATCGGCCCCAGGATGCCGGAATCGATCACCGCCTTGGCCAGCCGGTTGGTTGGATCGCGCCGATAATTCTCGGCCGTCGCCAGCACCGCGCCACCGACCTTGGCCGCATCGAGCAGCGCCTGGCAGGAGCGCACGGTCAGCGCCAGCGGCTTCTCGCACAATACGTGCTTGCCCCCGCGCAGCGCCGGCAGCACCACGCTGAGATGGCTGAACGCCTCGGTCACCACGTCGAACGCCGCGATCTCCGGATCTGCCACCGCATCCTCGATCGAGAGGTGGATCTTCGGCCGGTAGCCGAGCAGCTTCCCGGCCTCGCCGGCCACCCGCTCCGCATTGTCTGCGCGCACGTCGCAGACGGCGACGAGGCGGACATTGGACAGGCCCGAGCGCTGCAGGCGCGCAAAGCCCTGCACATGCCGGCTCCCCATACCCCCGCACCCGACGAGGCAAACTGGTACTGTAGTCACGTTTAGCTCCCGCTGGAGCGCTTTCAGGAAAAGTTGCAGACTTTTCCGGTTCGAAAGCGCGACAAATCAAATACCTCCGCGCCTATTCCTTCACCGCGCCACCCAGGCCGTTGATGAAATAGCGTTGGCAGAGAATAAAGAAGATGATGATCGGCAGGGTCGAAAGTAGCACGGCCATCATCGCGATGTTCGGCGGCGTCTGCGAGAACGACTGGCCAAGCCCGGCGAGGGCCAACGGCAGCACGCGCATGTCCTTGTCCGTCGTCGAAATCAGCGGCCAAGCATACATGTTCCAGGCGGTCAGCACCGTCACTGCCGTGTAGGCGGCGATGGGCGGGCCAGAGAGCGGCAGCACGATCTTGGTGAACACCTGGCCCCAGTTGGCGCCGTCGATCTTGGCTGCATCGAGAATCTCGTTGGGCATCGAAACGTAGAACTGGCGGAAAATGAAGACCCCGAAACTGGTCTGGGCGATGATGGGGATGCACAACCCCATGAAGGTGTCGATCCAGTTGAGGTTACGGATCAGGATGAAGGTCGGGATCGTCGCGACCTGCCCTGGCACGAACAGTGTCAGGATGAAGAGCCCCAGCAGGGCGCCTCGACCGAGGAACTGCATCTTGGCGAGCGCAAAGCCGGTCATCACCACCAGGGTCAACTGTGTGACCGTGATGACCGCGGTGAAGATCACCGAATTCATTATCGCTGAGGTGTCGAGGAAAGCGAGCGCCGCCAGAACGTTCTCCAGGTGCCATTCCGTCGGCCACCATGTCGGCGGGTACGAGACCACCTCGCGGCTGGATTTGAACGAGTTGATGACCATCCAGTAGAACGGCGCCGCCATCAGCAGGCCGAAGAAGATCACGGTCGAGACGTGGAGGCGGCGGCGCCAGCGGTGTCCTGCACTCATACTGGGTCTCCGTTGGTGGGGCGCCGGCGCGGCGGGTTGAAAATCAGCGCCAGGATGGAGACGATGACGAACAGCACGGTCGAGAGCGCAGAGGCATAACCGAGCCGCAACTGGGCGAAAGCCAGGTCGTAGATGTAGACGGCGAGGATATCCGTCGAGTTCAGCGGCCCGCCTTTGGTCATCACAAAGGCAATGTCGAAGCTGTCGAAGATGATGCCGCGCAACGTCAGCACCAGGATCAGCAGCGTCACCGGCATGACGTTCGGCCAGATGATGTGGCGCAGCTTCGCCCACGGCCCGGCCCCGTCGATCTCGGCGGCTTCGAGCAATTGCGGGTTAATCTGCTGCAGGGCCGCGAGGTAGAGGATGATGCCGAGTGGCAACCGCAGCCAGACGATCACCAGCGACAAGGCGGGCATCGCCCAGGTGGTGTCCTGCAGCCAGTTGGGACCGGAAACACCGAAGACGTTGAGCAATTGCGCGATAGGGCCGACGCGCGGATCATACATGAAGCGCCAAAGCACGGCCGAAGCGACGAGAGAAATGACGATCGGCAGCAGGTACATCGTGCGGAACACGCTGTAGCCGGGGAAATTGGTGTTGATCAGCGCCGCGAGAATGAACGACAGGAACACCGTCGGCACGACGCCAAGGACCAGCAGATAGGCGGTCTTCCACACCGAGTTCACGGCGCGGGCGTCGTTCAGGAGGGCGACGTAATTGTCCAGGCCGACAAAGCGCGGCTCGTAGATCAGGTTCCAGTCAAACAGGCTGAGCGCCAACCCCCAGACGATGGGGACGACCATGAAGATGGTGAACAGGACCACGTTGGGCCCGACGAACAGGGCGGCCCAGAACGGGGAGTCGGTGCGGCTCGATCTGCGGCGCGGCGCGGGCCGCGCAATCGCGGACAGGCCGGCCTCGTCGGCGGTGTCGGTCTTGCTCAAAAGGATCGGTCCCGTTGCAGAAGGGAGAGCCGGCTGCGGGAGGGTGCAGCCGGTTCAGGAGACGCCGCCGCTGAAGGATGCGGCGGCATGCCTCTTTCTGATCAGCCGCCAGCCGCCATAACGCGGGCCATGGCCTCGTTGATCACCGCCTCGGCGGCCTTCAGCGCGTCGGCCACGGGGACGTTGTTGAGCACGACCGACTCTTCCGCCTTCGCCAGCTCGGTATCGACCACCACCTGCACGTCGGCCGGGATCGAGGTCGGGTTCATGGCGCCATATTGGATCGACTCGGCGAAGACGCGGTTGTCGTAGGGCGGTCCGGGCAGATCGGTCCAGATCGGGCTGTTGTAGAGCGCCTCGACCGGCGGCACGGTACCGTAGCCCGCGGCAAGGATCTTCATGCCGCCGTCTTCGGCGTAGAACCAGTTCAGGTAGTCGTAGGCAAGTTCCTGGTTGTTCGCCATGCCCTGCGGAGTGATCGCCTGGGCGATGGAGCCCATGCCGGTCTTGCGGACGCCGTTGATCTTGGGCTCGAGCGCCACATCCCAGTCGTCTGTGGTAACGCTGCGGATCAGCGGCGTCAGTGCGCGCACCGACTGCAGCATCGAGACCGTCCCGGCGCCGAACGCCTGGTAGCCGCCGCCGAGCTGGGTCTGCTGCGGCGAGGAGGCGATCACGCCGGCCTTCACCTGGTCCCAGTACATGGTGAAGACCTTGATCGCCGCTTCGGTCTGCAGCTTGTACATGTTGTTTTCGTCGAGCAGCGTATCGCCGAAAGCTTCGATGCCCGGAACGTAGGTGGCGTGCCACGGCACCGAGGCGGCAAGGCCGTAACGGGTGGTGACGTTGCCGTTCTTCTGGGTCAGCTGCGTTGCGACCTCGATCTGCTTTTCGAAGGTCCAGTCGTCATTGGGGTAGGGAATGCCCGCGTCGTCGAAGTGCTTCTTGTTGTAGTAGAGCACCACGGTATCGGCGCCGATCGGCAGACCGAAAATGCCGTCCTTGTTCGGGCCGGACGTGACCAGGTACTGGTCGAGGAAGGGCTTGGCCAGCGAGGTCATGCCGATCGGGCCGCCCGAAGTGAGGAACGGCCGCATATCGGCGGTGACCTGAGCATTGGCGAACTGCGTCGCGAAGATGTCGGCGAGATACGTGATGTCGGGCAGCTTGTTGGCAAGGCGGCGCGACAGCAGCGTCTGGCGCAGGCCGGGGCCGTCGCCCGGCAGGATCGAGTAATCGATCTTGACGCCCGGACGGGCTGCCTCATAGGCGGCGAACACCGGCTTGATGCCGGTTTCGGCCCAGTCGAGGATGCCGATCGAAAGCGTGCCGCTGGTCGGCTGCGCCATGGCGAAATGGCTGCCCGCAGCAAGCGCGAACGGCGAGGCGGCGAGCCCTGCAAGTACGGCGCGCCGGCTCGGCGTGAATTGCGATAAGGTGGTCTTGGACACGTCGTTTCCCTCCCAAGGAACACGAGCGGCACATCATCTCCCGGGCATCGGGAGACGTGATGATCCGTCGGGGATGGGCGCGCTTCGTGGTCGGCGGGTATGTCGCCTGTCGTTCACTATGCTGAACGCCTATCCATAGGTTGAACGATGGCACGCAGCCCAGCGCCGGTCAAGCCGCTGCCTGTCGCCGCGCGTTGCGCAAAAAGTCGTAGTAAAAAATGGAACAGGCACAGGCGTTCCGTCGGACGAAACGCGGCTGGCGCTGGTCCGCGAAACTATCTCCGCGTAGGCTACCCGTGCAGAGGGATTTCACCGGCATGATCGACTTCGACGAAGCCGTGGCGATTGCCTCCCGCCGCCCGGACATCCGCCTCATCGCCATCGACGGCCTGCCGGTCTCCGGCAAATCGACGCTCGCCGAACGCCTCGAGACCACCCTCGGCGCGCAGTGCATCTATCTCGACGACTTCGTCAAACCCGAGAGCCAGTGGCCGAGCCGCAGCGTCCCGGCCTTCCCCTTCGAATACATCCGCTACAGCGAATTCCTCGATGCCGTGAAGACCATCGCACGCGGCGAGCCTTGCCGGATCCAGCTCTACGACTGGAGCACCGGCCGGCTCGGCGACTATCGCGAGGTCCGGCCCGAGGGCCTCATCGTGGTCGAGGGCGTATCGTCCCTCCACCCCGACCTCGCCCCGCTCTACGACCTGCGCTTCTGGGTCGAGAGCGACCCAACGACCACCCTCACCGCCTCGCTGGCCCGCGGCGTCGGCAACTGGGAACAGGAATGGCGCGAGCTGTTTCTGCCCAGCGCTGAACTCTACATGCAGACCAACCCGCAGGAGCGGGCGGACTATCGTGTCGCCGGGCGCGGTGCGTCATAAATGTAGTTTCACTAACATCGATGTTGCAAAACTACGGACTCGATGTCAGACATCCTCCCCGACCGCAGCATGAGGGAGGCAACCATGAACAACATCGACAAGGGCGCGACCAGGATCGCCACCACCTCTCGCAAGATGCCGATGTCGCGGCTTGGCGGCCCCAGCAGCCTGCCCCGCTTCCGCTGGCAGCAGCCGACGATCGAAAAGAACACCCCGCCCAACCGCGATCTCACCTCCGAGGAGAGTTCGCATGGCTTCCAGTGGGGCAAAGATTCGATCCTGCCCTATCGGGTCTATGACGATTACGATCGCTCGCAAGAGCCCGGTTCGATGGAACTGGTCACTATCGAGAACGGCCGCCTCCGCGTCTCGGTAGCGCCCCAATTCGGCGGCCGCCTGATGGAACTGCGCGACCTGAAGCTCGATCGCGACCTGGTCTTCACCAACCCGGTGTTCCAGCCCGCCAATCTCGCGGCGCTCAACGCCTGGTTCTCCGGCGGCATCGAGTGGAACGGCTTGATCCCTGGCCACACCCCCTTCACCTCCGCCCCGGTCTTCGCCGGCATCGTCGAGACCGAGCGCGGCCCGGTGCTGCGCGTCTACGAGTTCGACCGCATCGTCGAGGCGACCTGGCAGATCGACCTGTTCCTGCCCCACGACGTCGACCGGCTCTACGTCCACGGCCGCATCGTCAACAGCACCGCAGCCACCAAGCTCGCCTACTGGTGGACCAATGTCGCCGCGCCGATGTCGAAGGGCATGCGCGTGCTGAGCCCTGCCGATTACTCCATCGAGCACGTGCTGCCCGGCAACGAGCTGGCCCGCTTCGAATTCCCCGACCGATCCCGCTTCGACGGCTCCTACCCGGACCGCTGGCGCGACTCCACCTCGGTGTTCTTCCGCAAGCCCGATGCCGACCGGCTGTTCATCGCCTCGCTCGACGCCGATGGCGTCGGCCTCGCACAGACCGCCACCTCCGCCCTTCAAGGCCGCAAGTTCTTCTATTTCGGCACCGGCGCCGGCGGCCAGCAATGGATGGACTACCTCGCCCGTCCCGGCGAGGGCGACTACATCGAAATCCAGAGCGGCATCGCCCCAACCCAGAACCAGCGCTTCGAGCTCGCGCCCAACAGCGAAGTGCACTGGACCGAGGTCTACGGCGCCCTGAGCGTCGATCCGGCCAAGGCACACGCCTCGGACTACCAGCAGGCTGTCCACGCCGCGGGCGACGCCATCGATACCCGCTTCCCGGCAACGGAGCTCGCAGGCATCGATGCCTTTCTCACCGAAGTCTCGCGCCGCCCGGTCACGCGGCGTCTTGCCGCTGGCTCGGCCTGGGGTGCCCGGCAGGAAAAACTGACCGGCGTCCTACTAGCGCCCGGCCTCGACTTCACCGTGCCTCACCCCACCGATTGCTGGGATGAACTGGCCACCGCCGGCCGCTTCTCGGACGCCAGCCTCAAGCGCGTACCGGCGGACTTCTCCGTATCTCCGACTTGGATCGCGGCACTCGAAAAGAGCCGCGACAAGTTGGGCGAGACCTGGCTGCATGCCTTGCTGCTCGGCATTGCGGCACTCGACAACGGCGAGCGCGATGCCGCGCGCGCCCTGTTCGAGCGCTCCATCGCCCTGAAGCCCACCTGGCTTGCCCGGCGCCAGCGCGCCCTCGTCACCACCGACCCGGACGCCGCCGACCGCGACTACCTCGCCGCCTGGGCCAGCGGCGATGCACCGCCGGCTCTCGCTGCCGAAATCGTCGCCCTGCTCGTCAAGCACGGCCGTCTCGAGCGGCTCCGCGCCTTCGCCTCTGGCCTGCCGCCCTCCGCCCTCACCGACGAACGGGTGCATCTGGGACGTGCCATGGTTGCCGCCGGCGAAGGCGATCTCGATCTGCTCGAGCGGCTGCTCGACCGCCACTTCGCCACAGTGCGCGAGGGTGAGAACCTGCTCGACGAGTTGTGGGTTACTCTGCAGCGCGGCCGCCTGCAGCAGACCCTGGGCCGTGCGCCATCGGTGGCCGAACTGGCAACGCGGCTGAAGCAATGCCCGGTGCCGGCCCACCTCAACTTCCGCATGCGGGCCGCCGACGAACCAGCGGGCAAGTGAGGAGCAGGCCATGGACAGCAACGGTCACCCAACGACCGGCGCCGAGGCGCCGCGCGCCGCTTCGCTGATCCAGGCCATTTCGCTCGGCCTCCCGGGCTACAACAAGGCGTTCCAGCTTGTCGGCACCTGGCTCGTCGCCTCGCCCGAAGCCTTCATCCGCCAGCCGTTGCAGGAGATCGCGCGCGCCGCCGGCGTCAGCGAGCCGACCGTGCTGCGCTTCTGCCGGCAGTTCGGCTTCAAGGGCCTGCCCGATTTCCGCATCGC
>JBKJMF010000102.1:0-5868 GCA_046596525.1 Devosia sp.
ACGATGACGCGGGGATCGCGGTTCCAGCTCAGTGCGCTGAGCTTTTCGCCGGCGGCGGGACCGAACAGCGCACCGAATGGGTGCGGCGCCTGCTCGGTCCCGCCGCCGGCGAAAAGCTCAGCGCACTGAGCTGGAACCGCGATCCCCGCGTCATCGTCACCAACCAGCGCGCCCGCTCCGCCGGGGCCCAGTCGGCGCTCGGCAAAAAACCGTTCGTTGAGCGCATCTATCGCCCGACGCTGCACCACCTCGCCGATCGAATCGCCTCGCGCCTTCGGGTCAAATCCTGGCACGGCCACACCATCACCCTGCGCGTGCGCTTCCGCGACATGCGCGCCGTCACCCGCTCCATCACCATCGATAGCCCCATCGCCGCCACCGTCAGCCTTGCCGAAATTGCCGAGGACCTGGTGCGCATCGTGCAAGCCGACCATCCCGACGAGCGCACCATCACCCTGCTCGCCATCTCGGTGGCTCATCTCGAACGCGACCCGCTGGTCCAGCTCGAACTGCCGCTCGGCCTCGCCGACGAAGCCCGCCGCCCGGGCACCCGGCGCGGCGCCTCCCGCCTCGTCGCCGATCGCGCCATGGACGCCGTCCGCACCCGCTTCGGCCGCGAAGCCATCGGCTACGGTTCCGCCACCCTCGAACTCCAACGCTCCGTCCCCGACGCCTTCCGCGGCCTCGCCGAGAAGCCGCTCTAGAGCGCTTTCAGGAAAAGTTGCAGACTTTTCCGGTTCGAAAGCGCGACAACAAAAAGCTCTAAACCCTGCGATAGATGAGCTTCATCACACCACTGTTGAAACGCTCGCTGTCGATCAGCTCGATGTCGAAACGCTTGTCGAGATTGTCGAGCAACCGTCGCCCCTTCCCGAGAACGATCGGATGGATCAACCAATGATACTCATCGATGAGCCCAAGATTGGTCAGCTGCTGGACGATGGTGGCGCTACCATAGGTGACAATATCGCCGCCCGGGAGGGCCTTGAGCTCATTGATCTTGCCCACGTCGATGTCCCGCCAAAGTTCCGAAGTCGGCCACTTCGCCGCCTGCAGGTTGTGCGAGATCACCACCTTGTCGAGCACATTGATCCGCGCGGCATAGGTCTTCTCCCAAGCCGCCGCGTTGGGGTTGGCGGGCACGGCCGGCCAGTACTGTGCGAAATCCTGGTAGGTGCCCTTGCCCAGCAACAGCGTGCTGGCGCCGGCAATAAGACCGATCTCATAGTTCGCCAACTGGTCGTCACCCCGGATCCAGTCCATCTCCCCCATCGGCCCGGCGATAAACCCATCAAGGCTGATCCAGTGGGTGCTGATGATCTTCTTCACGTGTCGTCTCCTCGAACAGGGCTTGTAATCAACAAGAATGTTAATTAACGTTTGTGTTGATTACGTCGGAGAGTCGTCCCTGTCAAGCAACTGGCGAATAGGAACGGCATCTCGCCCTAGGCTCGCGCAGCGCGCCCCGTCCAACGGATAGAACTAGGCGAACGAGCCTCAAACGCGAAAAGGCCGGAGCCTCGCCGCTCCGGCCTTTCGCAAACAAAGAGGAGGGCATCGCCCCCCTCCGTTTCTTATATGTAGCGCACAAGGGGCTTGCTTCAAGACCCCCATCGTGCGGTAGGACCACCGCCTTGCGCGCGGATCATCAGCCGCCGCAAACATCTGGCGTTGACTCTCGCTCGGACAACGCTTAAGTCAACGCTTAACTGATATTTCACACGACCACTGTCGATCCCACGCCGCATCACTCGTCGTTCTGGTGAAAGCCAAGGAGATTTCCTCATGACCGCACCAGCAATTGCCGCCCCAATGCATCGGCGCCATGCGCCTTGCCGGCTGGCTCCAGCCAGCCCATCTGTGCCATTTAATTTCCCCGATTTTCATTCTTTGCTTCGCAAGGCAGGCTGCAAATGACCTCCGACACCATCAACGATGTCCCGTCCGATGCCGCCGGGTTCGCCCCCGCCTCGGCTCCGCTCGACACTTCCAACGCCGCCCGCAACAAGCTGGTGATCGCGCTCCTGCTCGTCTCCACCTTCGTGGTGTTTCTCAACGAGACCATCATGAGCGTGGCCATCCAGCCGCTGATGACCGATCTCGGCGTCACGGCCAGCGCCGCGCAGTGGCTCACCACGGCGTTCCTCCTCACCATGGCGGTGGTCATTCCGATCACCGGCTTCCTGCTGCAGCGCATCAACACCCGGCCGATCTACATACTCGCCATGGCGATCTTCTCGGTCGGGACGCTGATCTGTGCCGTCTCGCCCGGCCTTGAGCTGCTGATCTTCGGCCGCGTCATCCAGGCCACCGGCACCGCCATCATGATGCCGCTGCTGATGACCACCGTGATGACCCTCGTGCCGCCCGAGTCGCGCGGCAAGACCATGGGCAACATCTCGATCGTCATGTCGGTGGCCCCGGCCATCGGCCCGACCATCGGCGGCTTCATCCTCACTCACTTCGAGTGGCGCTGGATGTTCATCCTGGTGCTGCCGATCGCCTTGGCCGCGCTGGCGCTGGGTGCCTGGCGGATGAAGAACGTCTCGGAACCGCGCTCGACCCCGCTCGACTTCATCTCCGTGATCCTCTCGGCGCTCGCCTTCGGCGGCATCGTCTATGGCCTCTCGAGCTTCGGCGAAGCGGCATCTGCCACCGGCGAGGGCGGCATGTCGCCGTGGATTCCGCTCGGTGTCGGCCTCGTCACCATGGTGCTGTTCGTGTTCCGCCAGTTCAGCCTGCAGGATAAGGCGCTGCTCGACCTCCGCGCTTTCGCCATCCGCAACTACACGCTGTCGGTGGTGATGATGGCCATCGCCATGATGGCGCTGTTCGGCGTCATCATCCTCTTGCCGCTGTTCCTGCAGAACGTCATCAAGCTCGATCCGCTGCAGATCGGCATGATGCTGCTGCCCGGCAGCCTGATGATGGGCCTGCTCGGCCCGATCGTCGGGCGGCTCTACGACAAGTGGGGCACGACGCGGCTGTTGGTGTCCGGCTCGGTGCTGGTCAGCGCCGTGCTCTGGGGCCTCACCCTGGTCGACCAGAACACCTCGATCTGGGTGATCCTCGCCGGCCACATCGCCCTCTGCATCGGCCTCGCGCTGATGTTCACGCCGCTGTTCACCGCTTCGCTGAGCTCGCTCCCCATGCAGCTCTACTCGCATGGCTCGGCCATCCTTGGCTCCGTGCAGCAGGTCGCGGGTGCGGCGGGCGTCGCCCTGTTCGTGGCGCTGATGACCATCCAGGCTACTGCGCTGACCACGGCCGGCACCGAGCCGGTCACCGCGCTCGCCGCCGGCATTCGCACCGGGTTCCTCTGCGGCGCCATCATCTCGACGTTCGCCATTGTCGCGGCCTTCTTCGTCAAGAAGCCGCCGGCGAACCCCGAAATGGCGGGCATGGGCGGCCACTAAGCCGCTACTGCTTCACGTGAATCACTGATCTCGTCAGTGAGCAACTGACCCTTCGGGCGCCGGATACCCCTCCGGCGCCCGATTTCTTTGCAGTGTCTGTCGAAATGGCCTGTCATCGCCCGACATTGGTTTGAGCTAACCAATGGAGACGCGAATGAACGCCCAGCTTCCTCTCGCCCGCACCACCCAGCTGATGGATGGCATCATCCTCGGCGAGTCGCCCCGCTGGCATGACAACAAGCTATGGTTCGCCGACTGGATCGGCGAGAAGCTCTACACCCTCGACGATACCGGCCATCACGAAGTCGCCGCCGAGATCGCCTCGCTCCCCTTCTCGATAGACTGGCTGCCCGATGGCCGCCTGCTCGTCGTCAATGCGCGAGAAAAGCAGCTGCAGGTCCAGCAGCCCGATGGCAGTTTCACCACCTTCGCGGATCTGTCGCAGCTCTCCGACTACGGCTCGAACGAAATCGTCGTCGCCCCGAGCGGCAACATCTATGTCAACAACATCAACTTCGATTTCCCCGGCGGCGAGTTCCGCCCCGGCTTCATCGCGCTCATCACCCCGGACGGCGAATCCAGGCGCGTCGCCGAAAACCTCGCCTTCCCCAACGGCATGGCCATCACCCCAGACGGCAAGACGCTGATCTGCGCCGAAAGCTTCAACGGCAACCTCACCGCCTACGACATCGCCGCCAATGGCGACCTCGAGAACCCACGCCTCTGGGCTAAGCTCGATGGACAGGGCGCCGACGGCATCTGCATGGACGCCGAAGGCTGTGTCTGGGCCAGCTCCGGTCCGCATTGCGTCCGGGTGAAAGAGGGCGGCGAAATCCTCGACGAAGTGGTGGTCGATCGCATGTGCTTCGCCGTCATGCTCGGCGGTCCCGACGGCAGAACGCTCTACATCGTCGCCAACGAATGGACCGGCTCGATCAACGTCGAAACCCCGACCGGCCGCATCTACGCAGCCCGCGTCGACGTCCCGCACGCCGGCTACCCCTGATTCCTCTCCCTATGGGGGAGGTCGGCCGAAGGCCGGGTGACGGGCCTTTAGATCTTCGCCAACTTCTCGAACGCACTCGGCAGCGGCGGCGCCACCAGCGCCGCTGCGATTGCCTCGGCACAGTGCTGCGGCATCATCTTTCCGGTATCGACCTCGAGATCGTAGCTCCCCCGCACGTGTACCGCCTCCTGCCAGAGCCGCACCGGCTCGGGCACGCCCTCGCCCGCCGCATATACACCGAACCCGTGTTGCGGGTTCGCGTTGCGCCGCGCCATGATCACCTCGATCGGACAGCGCACCCCGACGAACAGCACCGGCAAGCCGCTCAGCCGCCGCGCCGAAGCCTCCAGAATGCCGAGCGGCCGCGAATAGCTGTCATGATGCCCGACATCGACCACCACATCGTCGCCTGCCCGAGCCAACTCCGCGATCTCATCATAGAGTTCAGCGTAAAGCCTCACCACCGTAGGCTCCAATTCCGGTCGCTCACCGCCCGGCCTGAGTCCAATGCCCGGCAGCATCTCTTTCGGCAGCGCCGCACTCATCGCATCGACGCCGAGATTCACCCAGCGCCCCGGCACCAGCGCCATCAGCGCCCGCGCGATCGAGGATTTCCCCGCGCGCGGCACGCCGTTGAGAACGACGATTCGTCCGTTCATTGCCGCCCTTCGCACACGCTGAAAAAACGAAAGGCGCTCAACCCCTTAGGGGAGCGCCTTTCAAAGGTTGGGACCAAGTCGCCGGGAGGGACAGCGCCCCGATCCAACCGTTGGCCGATATATGTGAACCCGGTTTCACCGTTTCAAGGGGTATCTATCGCATCCGTTCACGTAGGCCGAACCACCACAGCGCCACCAGCCCCGCGACCACCGCGATGAGCCCGATATAGAGCCATTGCGACTGCCCCGACATGACGCTGCCACCCAGCACGTTCGATCCCTGCAACGTCCAGAGCCCGCCCAGCAGCACCAGCACCACGCCGACGATCATCCCAAAAGTCTTCATGCCAATTCTCCATCAAAGACAGGGAGACTGGGTCGGGCGCCTCCGGGCCGGCAAGCCGATGCCGCCGAAATGATGGGACTACTCGATCCGCGCGCCCCGCATGTTCTGCCCATTCTGGTGCAGCGTCACCATGGTCGCCTTGCCATCCGGCCCGAGTTCAAACGTCAGCTGCGCATCCACAACCTTGTAGAAGAACCCCGTCTCGCTCTCGGCAAACACCGGCAGCCTGCCCTGCCCCGTCGCCTGCACGAACAGCCCATCGCCCTCGCGCGTCACCGTCAGCGCGAACTCCGGCGCCAGCGCATATTTGCCCACATAGCGGTCGAGAATCGCCGGATCAATCGCCGCCTCGCTGCGCACCACAGGCGCCGGCGACAATGGCAGGCTCGGGTCGAGCAGGTTGAAGCCGATGTCATCGACGCCCACCGCCGTCGACACATT
>JBKJMF010000103.1:0-2779 GCA_046596525.1 Devosia sp.
CATCGAGCATGCCGAATCACTTGGCGGCGATCCGAAGCGCGCGGCGATCGTCGGCGAAGGCTCGGGCGGCAACCTCGCGGTCAACGTGGCGCTGCGTGCACGCAACGAAGAAAAGCCGCTGCCGGTCCACCTGGGCCTCGTGACGCCAATGGCGGCGATGCTGTTCGACCTGCCGTCGCACCTGCAGAACGCCGAGACCTTCCCCTATTCCACCGCGACGCTCGAATGGGCAGCGCGAAAGCTGTTCCGCAAGAAGGACGACGCGCACGACGCGCGGATGAACATTGCGGGGCGCGTCGATCTGGCCGGCCTGCCACCGGCGACGATCATCCTTGCCGAGGTCGACCCGCTGCGCTCGGAAGGCGAGGCGCTGGCAGATGCAATGCGCCGCTCCGGCGTCTGGGTGGACATGACGCTCTACGAGGGCGTGACGCACGGCTTTTTCGGGCTCTACCGCATCGTCAACAAGGCGATGTTCGCGCAGGGGCAGCTCGGCCGGAACCTCGTCGCGGCGTTCGAAGAGTAATCCCCAACCCTCACCGACTGGTGGAAAAGTCACATCGGGCACGTACGTCGAGCCGCGGGCATCGATAGTGTTGCCGTCTGGCACCAGAGTACTTATCTAGGCCGGATGCCTGATGCGGGGCGCAGGCAACCAAGGACAAGGCCGATTGGCGAAGCGTGATTTTTATGAAGTGCTTGGGGTGCCCAAGGGTGCCGACGAAGCGGTGCTCAAGGGCGCCTATCGCAAGCTTGCGATGCAGTTCCATCCGGACCGCAATCCGGGCAATGCCGACGCCGAACACAAGTTCAAGGAAATCAGCGAAGCCTACGACACGCTGAAGGACCCGCAGAAGCGTGCCGCCTACGACCGCTTCGGACACGCCGCCTTCGAGAATGGCAGTCGCGGCCCGGCCGGGTTCGGGCCCGAGTTCACCTCGTCGATGTCCGATATCTTCGAAGACATCTTCGGCGACTTCATGGGTGGCCGTGGCCGCGCCGGCGGCCAATCGCGGCTGCGCGGCTCTGACCTGCGCTACAACCTCGAAATCGGCCTCGAAGAGGCATTTGCGGGGCGCACCGTCGATATCGACGTGCCGACGCTCGCCGCCTGCGACACCTGCGAAGGCTCCGGCGCCAAGCCGGGCACCGGCATGTCGACCTGCCGCCACTGCAACGGTCAGGGCAAGGTCCGCGCCGCGCAGGGCTTTTTCACCATCGAGCGGACCTGCCCGATCTGCAACGGCCGCGGCCAGATCCTCGAGCAGCCCTGCACCGATTGCGGTGGCCAGGGCCGCCGGCAGCAGAACCGGACGCTCAGCGTCGATATCCCCAAGGGGATCGAGGACGGCACGCGTATCCGGCTAGCCAACGAGGGCGAAGCAGGATTGCGCGGCGGGCCGCCGGGCGACCTCTACATCTTTATCTCGATCAAGCCGCACGACCTGTTCCAGCGCGACGGCGCCGACCTCTATGCCCGCGTCCCCATCGCCATGACCACGGCGGCGCTCGGCGGCGAGTTCGAGGTGCCAACGCTCGATGCCGCACGCGCCCGGGTGAAGGTTTCTTCCGGCACGCAGCCCGGCCAGCGTGTCCGCCTCAAGGGCAAGGGCATGCCGATCCTCCGTTCCAAGGATTTTGGCGATCTCTACGTGCAGCTCGATGTCGAGACGCCGCAGAGCCTGTCGAAACGCCAGCGCGAGCTGCTCGAGGAGTTCGAGCGCGAATCGACGCGCGAGAACTCCCCGACGAGCGAAGGGTTCTTTGCGAAGCTGAAGAGCCTGTTCGAGAACTGAGGCAAGACCCCTCACCCGTCCCGGCTTCGCCGGTCCACCTTCTCCCCGACGGGGAGAGGAATAAAGGTGATCGCCGATGCCGCGGTATTCTTCTCCCCGTCGGGGAGAAGGTGGCGCGCAGCGCCGGATGAGGGGTGCTTTCCCCAACACCGGCAATCAGCTAGCGTCCCGGCGCCATGAATGACACCCCTCCCCCCAAGACCGCCATCACGATCTGCGGCTCGCTCCGCAAGGACTCAATCAACGAGCCATTGCGGCGCCATATGTCGGCAAAGCTCCGCGAAGCCGGCGTGGTCGTCACCGACCTCGATCTCGCCGAGTTCGAGATGCCGATCTTCAACCAGGACATCGAGGATGCCGGCGAGACGCCGGAGGCGGCCAAGCGCCTCGCGGAGATGTTCCGCAGCACCGACATCGTCCTCATCATCAGCCCCGAGTACAATGGTGGCATCACGCCGCTGATCGCCAATGTGATCTCCTGGGTGAGCCGGGAGAAGCCGAACCCGTTCAAGCATGCGATCTTCGGCATCGGCGGGATGAGCGACGGCAAGTACGCGACTATTTTCGCGCTCTCGCACCTGCGCGACAGCCTCAGCAAGATCGGCGCATTAGTCGTGCCGACGCTGCTCGGGCTCGGGCCCTATCCCACCGTGTTCGACGAGAACGGCGAGCCGAACGAAGCCAACATCAAGTGGAAGGTGGGCCAGATGATCAAGGAGCTCACCCACTTCTCGCGCGGCGGGATCTGAGCCGATGTACGCACTCTACGTCACCCACCCGGAAGTCGTGATCGACCCTAATGTGCCGATGCCGCGCTGGGGGCTCTCGACGCTCGGACGGTCGCGAGCAGAACGTTTTGCGAACCACCCACTGGTGAATGGCGTGACCCGCATCGTTTCGAGCACGGAAACCAAGGCTCTCGAGCTGGCGGCGATCCTGGCTGCCGGCTGCGGGGCACCTGTGGATAGCGGGGATAAGTTCGA
>JBKJMF010000320.1:0-9792 GCA_046596525.1 Devosia sp.
GTTGGTGGCGATGGTACCGGCGGCGTGCTCGGGCTGGATCAGGCCGGAGACCGAACCCATGCCACGCCAGAAGTTCTGGCTCGGCTGGGTGAGGGTCACCTTGACGGTCGAGTCATCGACCTTCTCGATCGACTTGACGGCGTTGTAGGCCGACGAGTTGTTGACGACCGGCGAGGCCTTCATGGTGTTGAGCGAGTAGATCACGTCCTCGGCGGTCACCGGGGTGCCATCGGAGAAGCTGGTCTTACGGATCTTGAACTCGTAGGTCAGCTTGTCGTCGCTGATGGTCCAGGACTCGGCGACGCCCGGCGACACCGAACCGTCCTTGTTGAAGAACACCAGCGGTTCGACCACGTTGGCCGGGATCCAAAGGCGCAGAGCGGTGAGACCGCTGGTCACGTAGTCGAGCGTGCCCGGGTCCTGGCGGGCAATGAGCACCACCTTGTTTTCGGCTGCGCGCGGCGACGCCGCCATGGCTTCGGCGCCGCCAAAGGCTGCCAGCATGATCGCAGCCGCGGCGATGGCGCCGAAGCGCTGGTCGAACTTTCCTGAAGACTGCATTTTGAAATCGTCCCTTCCGATTGTCCCTGAAATTCTTTCGTCGCGCGGCGCCTCCACATGTGGCCCCTGCTCCGTCGGCAGTGCACCGCGCCCTGTGCTGCCGTTTCGTCCCATAATGTGGAATGCAAACTCTTTTTGCATGACAATAGTCTGCATAGGATATGTGCGCATGGCAAGTAGCTTCCCGTTTAGGCGCCAAAACACGCACAAATCTGGCGTGTGATTGCTGAACTCCGTTCCGCTATATGGAACGAGGCAATCGATTACTTGAAAGAAAGCGATCTCAAACCGGCAGGATAGCGGATCGAGCCGGCTGGTCCCTGCGTCGAAAGGGCCCAGGTTGCGCAACGGGTTCTCAATGCGCCCCGTGTTGCGTAACGTGCGCCGCCTTCAGGAGATTTTGACGTGAAGATCGGAATTGTCGGGCTCGGCGCCCGGGTGGGGTACCTGGCACGGATTGCGGTGCAGCAGGTGCCGGGCGCAAAGCTGGTCGGCTACGTCGATCCGACGCCATACGGGATGCCAGAGCTGACCGGGGCGGGGATCGATGTCGGGCTCGCCTACGACACCCTCGAGGCATTGCTGAAGGCGGAAAAGCTCGACCTGCTGATGGTCGGCTCGCCCAACCACATGCATCTCGACCACATCCGGATCGGGCTCGAGGCCGGGCTCAAGGTGTTCACCGAAAAGCCGGTGGTGACCACCGAGGAAGACACCTACGCGCTGCTCGACCTGCTGCGGCAAAGCGGCGGCGCCGACAGCGTAATGATCGGACTAGTGCTGCGCTATGCGCCGCTGTATCGCGATCTCGTCGCCAGCTACCGCTCCGGCGCGCTGGGCAAGATCACCTCGATCGAGGCCAGCGAGCACATCGCGCCCTATCACGGGGCGTTCTTCATGCGCGACTGGCGGCGGCGCAGCGGCTATTCGGGCGGCTTCATCCTCGAAAAGTGCTGCCACGATATCGACCTCTACCAGGGGCTCGTCGGCAACCGGCCGGTTCGGGTGGCGAGCTTTGGCGGGCGAAAGACGTTCGTGCCGGAGAACATGCCGACCAAGGCGGGGATCAACGATCTCGATGTGTATTTCAAGAAGCCCGGGGGCTGGGAGAGCGACAACCGGGTGTGGGATGGCGATGGCGACATCATCGACTACCAGACGGCGCTGGTTGAGTACTCAGGCGGCGAGAACCTCTGCTTCCACACCAACCTCAACGTGCCCGACGAGTACCGGCATTTCACGGTAATCGGCACGCATGGCATGGCCGAGGGCGATTTCGTGCGCAACTTCTACCGCGTGCACGATGCGCGGACCGGCGAGAGGCTGGCCGACAAGCGTTACGAGACCAGCGGCAGCTCGGTGCACTACGGCGCCGACGAACAGATGGTGGCGGATATCTTCGCGCACCTGACTGACGGGGTAGCGCTGCCGGTGTCGATCGTCGACGGGCTCGTGGCCGGGATGACGGCGATCAAGATCGACGAGGCGCGGGCCAACCGGCAGGTGATCGACCTCACCGAGACCTGGCGGCAGTTCGACAGCTACGGCTTATAGTCGCGCGCCGGCCGGACGGATTCTCCGTTGGAAGGGCTTTGCGCGTTGTCACCGCGCCGATAATGTCGGCCGGAATTCAGGAGGATAATCCCATGCACAAAGTCATCGCTGCCCTCGGGCTCGCGGCCACCCTGTCGCTCGGCGTCTCCCAGGTAGCGCTCGCTGCCGGCGAGAAGGTTTCGGTGATCACCCCGTTCCTCGCCGCGACGGCGACGGGCGAGATGATCGAGGCGTTCAAGGCCAAGGCGGCCGAGTACCAGTGGACCGTCGACGTGGTGGATACGGCGGGCGACATGGGGGCGTTTGCCAGCCGCGTGGAGGACGCGACGACCAGCGGCGCTAACGCCATCGTGCTCGTCTCCACCGATCCCGCGCAGATCCAGGACCAGGTCGACAAGGCCAAGGCGGCGGGCATCCCGGTTATCACCATCGATGGCGCCAAGAACGCCTCGACCGCGCTCAACGTCACTTCGGACAACTACGTGCTCGGCGAGACAATGAGCAAGTTCCTGTTCGAGCAGCTGGGCGGCAAGGGCAACATCGTGCGCTTCTTCCACTCGGCCCACCCGGGCGTGCGCCAGCGCGAGATCGCACTCGATGACGCGCTGAAGGCCAATGCAGAGATCAAGCAGGTCGGTGAGCACTATGTGCAGGTGCCGGGACAGGTCGACGACAGCCGCGCCGCGATGGATGCGCTGTTGCTGGCCAACCCGGGCGATGGTGCGATCAGCGGCGTGTGGGCGGCGTGGGACGAGCCAGGCATCGGGGCCAATCTCGCCATCGAGGCGGCAGGCCGCAAGGGCATCATCATCGCCGGCATCGATGGCAACCCGCAGGCGATCGAGCTGATCAAGGGCTGCACGGCCTATATCGGCACGGTTCGCCAGGGCTTTGGCGAGATGGCCAGCATCGCTGCGACCGAGCTCAACACGATCCTCGCCGGCGGCCCGGCCACGGCGGACGAACTCTTCGCGCCGGTGGAACTGATCACCCGCGAGAGCCTCGGCGTCACCTGTCCCTGACGTTGCTGGACCTTTCCGGGATCAGCCGGCGCTTCGGCGCGACCCATGCGCTCGAGGATGTGAGCCTCGCCCTTTCCGAGGGCGAGGTGCTTGGGCTCGTCGGGCCGAATGGCGCCGGCAAATCGACGCTGATCAAGATCATCGCGGGTGCCGACCGGCCGGATGCGGGTGAAATCCGCATCGACGGCATGCCGGTGCATTTCGCCTCGGCGCATGATGCGTACGCGGCGGGCATTCGGGTGATCCACCAGGATGCGCCGCTGGTGCCGGGGTTCGATACGGTCGAGAACTGCTATCTCGGTCGGGCGTATCCGCGGCGGTTCGGGCGGATCGATCGCAAGGCGATGCGGGCGGCGATTGCCGAGGTGGCGGCCGGCATTGCGCCTGACCTCGATCTCGACGTGCCGGTGATGTTCCTGCCGCCAGCCGAGCGGCAGTTCGTGCGGCTGCTGCGCGCCATCGCCGACAAGGGGCGGCTGCTGATCCTCGATGAGCCGACGGCGGCACTGCCGGCAGAGGACGCCGAGCGGTTCTACGAAGTGCTGCGGCGGACGCGCGAGCGGGGTACCTCGATTATCCTCGTCAGCCACCGGCTCGACGAGATCGCAGACTTCTGCGGCCGCGCGGTGGTGATCCGCGATGGGCGGATCGTGGCGCGGTTCGGCAAGGGTGAGGTGAAGCCCGAGGCGATGATCGCGGCGATGGGCGGCAGCGCCTCGGAACGCTCGACCAAGGCGACGGATACAACGGCGCCGAAGATCATCGAGATCGACGGGGTGACCGGCGGTGACCTGACGCGGCCGGCGCAGCTCGATGTGCACACGGGCGAGGTGATGGCGCTGTACGGCTTGGCGGGCTCCGGGCGATCGAGCCTGCTCAATGCGATCTGGGGGGCGATCCCGTGGGCCGGGGCGATGCGGCTTGCCGGGGCAGCGTATCGGCCGAGGAGCCCGCGCGAGGCGATTGTGCGGGGTGTCTCGTGCGTGCCGGCCGACCGGCATCGCAGCGGGCTGTTTCTCGCCGAGGATCTGGTGTTCAACAAGACGCTGCCACTGCTGTCGGGCTATCGCCGGATGCGCGGGCTGCCGGTGCCTGACGCCAAGGCTGAGCGGGCCGAGTTTGTGGTGGCGGCGGAACGGGTGTCGCTCAGCTATCGCGACCCTAAGCAACTGGCGCGGACGCTGTCGGGCGGCAACCAGCAGAAGCTGATCTTCTCGCGCTGGGCCAACCGGCACTCGCGGGTGATGCTGCTCGACGAGCCCACCGAAGGCGTCGACGTGATGGCCAAGTCGACGATCAAGGATATCATCCGGGCGATTGCCGCGGACGGCAATGCGGTGCTGGTTTCGACCTCGGACCGTGATGAGGCGCTGGAGCTGGGCGACCGCATCGCGGTGTTCCGGCAGGGCGGCATCGTCAAAATCTTCACCCGCGCGGAGGCGAGCGCCGCGGCGTTGTCGGCGGCCGCGCAGTCTCGGGAGGCGGCGTGACCCGCACCAATCTCAATCGCTTCGGCACGCTGATCGCGTTCGTATTGCTCTGCATCGGCTTCTCGATCGCGGCGCCGGCGGCGTTCGCTTCGCCGGCCAATGTGTTCAACCTCGTGCAGCAGATGGCGACGCTGGCGATCGTCGCGACGGCGGCGACGCTGGTGATGACGATTTCGGAATTTGACCTGTCGGTGGGGTTCTCGGCATCGCTGGCGGCGGTGATCTGCTTCGTGCTGTTCGGGCAGGGCTACGAGGTGTGGCTGGCAGTGCCGGCGGCGCTGCTGGTGGGTATCGTCGGGGGCGCGGCCAATGGCGTGCTGGTGGCGCGGTTTGGCATTCCATCATTTGTCGCGACACTGGCGCTGGGGACGATCCTGTCCGGCTTTGCCTTCGGGCTGAGCGGCGGGCAGAGCCTGTTCCAGTCGGTGCCGGACGGGTTCAAGGCGCTGGGGCGCGGCGACATTTTCGGCATTCCGGTGCTGGGGTTCTGGATCGTCGGCGTGCTCGGCGTCGCGGCGTTCGTCTTGACGCAGACCGAGTTCGGGCGGCGGCTCAAGGCGATCGGCGGCAATGCGCAGGCGGCGCGGCTGGCCGGGTTGCCGATCGTGCGCGACGTGATCGTGACCTTTGCGATTGCCGGGGGGCTCTCGGCGCTCGCCGGGCTGCTGCTGGCGTCGCGGCTGGGCAGCGTGCAGCACACGATGGGCGAGCCGCTGCTGCTGCCGGCGTACGCGGCGGTGTTCATCGGAACGACGGCGTCGCCGACGGGGGCACCGACGGTGGCGGGGACGCTGCTGGGGGTGGCGATCACTGGGGTGATGGTCAACGGCATGACCATTGTCGGGGTCGAGCCGTTCGTGCAGAAGATCATGACCGGCGTGATCATCCTCGTCGCGGTGCTGCTGCGCCGCGTGGGGCGGGCGAAATGAGCGTGCTGGTCCTCGATTGCGGCAGTTCGGCGCTGAAGGCGACGGTGTTTGCCGAGGACGGGGCCGTGATTGCGACGACCGATGCGGGTTATCCGCCGGCGAGCGCGCCGCATCGGCGGGCGCCGGAGGACTGGTGGCGGGCGACGGTCGAGGCAATGGGGAGGCTGCCGCTGGATGGGGTAGCCGCCATCTCGCTCACCGGGATGATGGAGAACCTGATCGCCGTCGATGTCGCCGGAGTGCCGGTGCGGGAGGCGGCGCTCTACTCCGATCCGGTGGGCACTGAGGCGTTCGAGGCGGTGGCGGCCAGGCTCGAGGCGGTCGGGGCCACCGCGGTGCTCGGCAACGCATCGCGACCGCTGATGAGCGTGTTCAAGCTGCTGGCGCTTGGGCCCAAGGGCGCGGAATGGGTGCTGCCGGGCTCGAAGGACTACCTGGCGCTGCGGCTCACCGGCGTGGCGGCGACCGATCCCAGTTGCGCCAGCACGACCGGGTTGATGGACATCGGCACGCGCGACTGGTCCGATACACTGGTCGAGTTGCTCAATGTCGATCGTGGATTGCTGCCGCCGATCCTCGCGGCCGAGACCGTGCTGGGCGGGCTGACCATGGAGGCGGCGGGGGCTCTCGGGCTGCCGGCGGGCATTCCGGTGATCAACGGCTGTGGCGATGCAGCGGCGACGACAATCGGGAGCGGAGCCGAACGGCCGGACGAGGTCAGCGTCTACCTCGGCACCAGCGGCTGGGTGGCGGGCGTAACCGCGGTGACCGAGCGCACGCCACGGCCGTACTACCGGCTGGCGCATCCGCTGCATGGCGGGCTGATCGAGGTTGCGCCGATCCTCTCGGCGGGGGCCGCGGCGCAGTGGGCGCGTGAGACGCTGGGCCTGACATTGCCGGAGGCCGAGCGACTGGCTGCTGAGGCGGATGTGTCGCCGGGCGGCGCGTTGTTCCTGCCATATCTCAATGGTGAGCGCACTCCGTTCGTCGACCTAGACCTCAGGGCCGGGTTTGCCAATGTATCGGCGACTGACAGCGCGGGGACGCTTTATTATGCGGCGTTGGAGGGCGTGGCGCTTGCCATTGCCGCGAATGTGAGGGCGATGGGCGCTGCCGGGCCGGCCCACCTAGTGGGCGGCGGGGCGCAGAGCGCGGTCTGGCCGCAGATCATGGCCGACGTGCTGGGACGCGAGGTGACCGTGCCGGCGCATCCGGTGCTGGCGGCGAGCCTTGGGGCGTATCGGATTGCGGCGAAGGCGCTTGGGCTCACTACCGGCGTTGCGGCGCGCGGCCGGGTGTATCGGCCGCGGGCCGAGCGGGCGGAGCGGATCGCGCGGCAGGCGCGGGCGTTCGAACGCGCCACTGCGATGCTGCGCGAACTGGCGCGGGGCTAGTCGGTACCCTCTACGGCGAGCATGTCGCTGAGGTCGCGCGAGAAGTGCTTGCGGAACAGGGTCAGCTGGGCTGCGCCGAGCGGTACGGCGCGGGTGCCGAGCGTGCCGGCGACGAGGCGCGGGCGCTTGAAGCCGATAGCCACGAGTTCGCTCAGCGCCCTGTCGGTCGCAGCGACGAGCCGTTCGATGATCGGCTGGGGTGCGGTGCTGTCGATGATGGCGTGATCGATCTCCAGCACCGCGCCGGTGTTGAGGATGATCTCGGCCATGGCGCTGCCGGAGGCCTCGATCCATGGGGCGACGTATTCCTCCCAGTCCGCCCACGGCCAATCGGCCGGGTTGCCAACCGGGAGCGCGATGCCTGCCTTGGCGAGGCGGCGGCCGAGGGCAACCATCGAGGCGATGTCGTGGCCGTAGGTGCGGCGGCCGTCGTGGCCGTTCACCAGCATCGAACCGAGATTGGCAGAGTTGCCGGTCGGCCCTTCCCACAAGGTGTGCTCGGCGGTGATGCCGGCGCCGAGGAACGTCGAGACGAACAGGTGCACCAGGTTGGATGGACGGGGTGGTGGCGACATCACCATCTCTGCAAAGCAGGCGGAGTTGCCGTCGTTCGCCCAGGTGGTGGGCAAGCCGGTTGCTGCTTCCAGGGCCGTGTGGAGATCGAATTTGCTCCATAGCTCGACCTGGTCGGCGGGCGGTTCGATATTCCCGATCAGGCTGCCCATGTTGCTCGGCGTGGCGAGGCCGACGCCGGCGAAGCGTTGCTGCTGCTCGGGGCTGAGCTTGGCGATGAGGCCGGCGATGGCTTCCGCGGCTTCGGTGACGATGGTGCGAGCGTCGGGATAGGCGAAGTCGCGGCGATAGCGGCCGAGTTCCTCGCTGCCCAGGTTGATCAGCGTGACATCGACGTGGCGCCAGGAAATCTCGCAGCCGATGCCATAGGCGCCGGAATAGTCGAGGTAGAGCGGCGTTGCCGGCTGGCCGCGACGACCGCGCAGGACGTCGCCCCGGGTAACCAGGCCATCGTCCTCGAGCTCGCTGACGATAGCCGAGGCAGTCTGCGGCGCGAGGCCCGTACGGCGCGAAACTTCAGCGTTGGAAATGCCCGGGCTGAAGGTAATAGTGGTGAGCACAGCTCGCCGGTTTGCGGCGCGCAGACTGGCATGTTGCACGCCGCGCCCAGCGGGTTCAAAAAAGTCTGCCAATCTCATAAGCTCCCGCCGCAGCCCAATTTGACGCCGAAGCAACGTCGCCCAGCCCCAAAGTATGGGCCGAGCTTCGAATCCTGCGTCTGCAAGTACTAAGTGGGGTCGCGCGGCGGGGCGTCAACCCGTTAGAACACTACCAATTGGTCACAGAACCATCGCGGCGATGCAGCATGGGCGCCTGCCAGAACTTGAAGCTCTGTTTCTTGATCAGTTCCTCGTTGACCTCGATGCCGAGGCCGGGCGCGTCGCTGACCGGGTAATGCGACCCTTCGAGCCGCGGCTGCACGGGGAAAAACTCGGAATTGTCGAAGCCCAGGTTCTCTGCGGGGCTGGAGCGGGTTTCGAGCCAGGAGAAATTGGCGACGGCAGCGGAGAAGTGAACCGTGGCCGCGGTGCATATGGGCCCAAGCGGATTGTGCGGCATCATGTCCACGTAGTGCGCCTCGCTCCAGCCGGCGATCTTCATCGACTCGGTGAGGCCGCCGACATTGCAGACATCGAGGCGATTGAACTGGTGGATGCCGCGTTCGATGTAGGGCAGGAACTGCCATTTCGAGGCGAACTCCTCGCCGATGGCGAAGGGCACGTCGGTGAGGGTGCGGAGCGACTCGTAGGCCTCGGGGGTCTCGTCGCGGACCGGCTCCTCGAGGAAGTCGAGCGTGCCACTCGGCATCTTCTGGCAGAAGCTTGCGGCTTCCGCGACCGACAAGCGGTGGTGGAAATCGATGCCTAGGATAACATCCTCGCCGAGTTCCTCGCGCGCCTTGACCATCCATTTCGCAGTCTTGCCGATGTGCTCGCGCGGCTCGTAGATCTGCTCGCCATGGCCCGAGGGCGACAGGCGCATGGCGTTCCAGCCGTGCTCGATGAGCATCTTGGCTTGCTCGATCATTTCGGGGCCGGGCTCGCCCGAAGTGCTGGCGAAGGTCGGGATCCTGTCGCGCTGCTTGCCGCCGAGCAGCTGGTGCACCGGCACGCCGAGCGCCTTGCCCTTGATGTCGTAGAGCGCGATGTCGATGGCCGAGATCGCCGCTTGCAGCACGCGGCCGCCCTCGAAATACTGGCTGCGATAGAGCAGCTGCCAGATATGGCCGATCTTGAACGGATCCATGCCGATGAGGATTTCGGCGTAATGCTCGAGCGCGCCGACCACGGCCTTCTCGCGGCCCGACAGGCCGCTTTCGCCCCAGCCGAAAATGCCCTCGTCGGTCTCGATCTTCACCAGCAGCTGGTTACGGATGCCCACCCACACGGCGTAGGGCTTGATGGCAGTGATCTTCAATTGAATGCGCTCCTCAGCGGCGGGGTTGTCCCGCTCGATTGGAGGAGAAGGGGCCCTGATTGATTGGACGGAGTCAATTGGACGAGCGGATAAACCGGTCGCCTCGCGGCTCCGGGTGTTCAGTAGTCGGGCGGGTCCGGCGCGGGTTCAGCCACGCGGGTAGACCGCAGTAAAAACAGCCGTCGCCGCGCCGGACCTTTCGGAGTTTTTGCGGGAACCATGAGGAAGCGCTCACACGCCGCGCGCTAAGCACGGACGGTGGACGGGTGCCCATAGCCGCGGCCGCCAGGGGACGGCTCCCCCAGCACCGAAGTCGCCCCACCGACCGTCCGTACGCGACCGCGCCCGTGTG
>JBKJMF010000346.1:0-3465 GCA_046596525.1 Devosia sp.
GCTTGGCTTTGCCCTCGCGGTGGAAGTCATTGCCCTGCTTCTTGAAGTCGCTGAGCAGCTTGGCGTAGGCCTGCGGCACCATGTTCGCCTTGTAGGCAACCCAAGTCGGCTGTTTGGCGCGGTCGATGAGGCGGGCCGCGAGGCTGCCGATGAGGAACATGGCCTCTGGGTCCTTGCCGCCATTGCCGCGCAGATCCTGCAGCACAGCCACGAAGCGCTCTTTGAAATCTTCTTCCTTGGTGGCCATCGCCGTGTCGTACCCATTGAAACCGGCGCATCCCTAACCGAAATCTCTGGCGATTGCCAAAGCTCTGTGGCCGTCCGTCCGGATTTTGCCACAGCCTGCTATTCTATTGGCGCCGCACATTTGGAGGCTCACATGAAATCCCGATTCGGCATCGCGCTGACTGCCACCCTGCTGATGGCCGCGCCGCAGTTCGCTTACGCGCAGAACATGGACATCGTAGAGATCATCTCCGGCATCGGCGGCAGCGAATTCCTGCACGACGCCGGCAATGCCGACGATGCAGCCGGGCTGCGCGTCGTTCGCCTCTCCAGCCTTGCTGGCGCAGAGATGAACGCCGACCTGCTGGCCCGGGCGCTGGAGATCAAGCAGCGGGACGTGGCGTATCTGCAGGGCAACCTGATCATCAATCCGCTGGCAATGAGTAAAATCCGCAACTCCGGCGTCAGCCTTGATCAGATCGTTGCGATCGATCTGGCGGGCGATGGTGGCGGGGTGCTCTACGCCAACGACCTCTAGGGTTGCGTGCCTGGCGTGCAAGATAGTGTGAACGGGCGAGGGGAAACCTCTGCCCCGCTCATGCGTATCCCCAATGCGTTTTGATAACGTATGGAGATAAAAGATGTTGAATTTCAAGGCTATTGCCCTCGCTACCGCCCTCACGTTCTCGACGGCTGGCTTTGCCATGGCCGAGCAGAGCGCAATGGATGCGCTGAGTTCGGCGACGACTGTCAGCTTCAAGAGCGTAACCGAGGCTGAGCTTGTTGCCCTGAAGGGCGGCTCTACTCCGGGTGCCGAGGAAGTGGATATCGACTCTCTGAAGGCCCGTATCCAGGGTAGCCCGACTCTGCTGGCCCAGCTTGAGAGCTATGGTGCCACGCTGGATGACGTCATCGGCATCAGCGGCACTGACGAGACCGACGTGACGATCCTGGTTCGCAGCTAACTTCGCCGCGAACTTGATGAAAGGCCGGGCATGTGCCCGGCCTTTACGTATCTAGAGCTTGCCCATGATCTTCTGCTGGAAGCCGTAGACAGTACGGCTCCCCGACAGTGGCACCAGCCGCACCTCGCGCGCCTGGCCCGGTTCGAAGCGAACCGCCGTGCCCGCGGCGATATCCAGTCGCATGCCGCGGGCCTGTTCGCGATCGAAGCGCAGGCCGGCATTGGTTTCATAGAAATGGTAGTGCGAGCCGACCTGGATCGGCCGATCGCCGGTATTGGCGACTTCGATCGTCACCTGCGGCGCGCCGGCGTTGAGCTCGATCTCGCCGGGGACGGTGATGATTTCGCCGGGAACAAAGGCCATGGGCTCACCTGATCGGTTCGTGGACGGTGACGAGCTTGGTGCCGTCGGGGAAAGTGGCTTCGACCTGCACGTCGTGGATCATCTCGGCGATGCCCTCCATCACCTGAGCGCGGGTCACCACATGGGCGCCGGCTTCCATCAGGTCGGCGACCGAACGGCCGTCGCGGGCACCTTCGACGACATAGTCGCTGATCAGCGCGATGGCCTCGGGATGGTTCAGCTTCACGCCGCGCTCGAGGCGGCGGCGCGCCACCATCGCGGCCATGGAGATGAGGAGCTTGTCTTTCTCGCGGGGCGTCAGGTTCATCAGATATCCTAGAGATGCCAGAGGCGCGGCAAGGCGCCGGCGCCGGAGAGCTTTGCGATAATTGGCGTGATGATCTTGCGAAGCGCAAGCCCGGATGCGGCCACGGCGCGAACGACCAGCCGTTCGCCGACGACGCTAGCGCCGGACTGCCCGGCGAGCAGACCGCGCACCGGCTCGAGCTTCCGCTCCGCGTCGGCCCCCACATAGAGCAGTGTGGCGAAGGCGCCAGCTCCGGCGAGCAGCGACAGGCCATCGCGCTCCAGTGGATCGGCGCTGAGCCGCGTGGCCTCCGCGTGGATCAGCCGTCCGCCGCGCCGGATGCGCCAGTTGTCGCGCAGGCGCGCGCCGCGGGCGGCCTCGCCCATGGCCTCGCGGCCGAGGATGATGGCTTCGATGGCAAAGAAACTGGCATCGGGCGCGAGATCGACTTCGAGGCTGCGGTCGAGGCGCGCGCCCTCGAACAGGATAGTTTCCTGGGGCAGCCAGTCGAGATGCGCGCCGGCGCCGACCTCCAGCCGCGTGCGGACATGTGCGTCGTCGCCGAGCGAGCGATAGACCCGTTCGCAGGCCTGCGTGGTCAGCACCAGCCTCGCCCCCGGAGCCGCCTTCGCCTCCCACGCTACATCATCGCCGCCGGTCAGCCCGCCCGCCGTGTTGATCAGCACGGCCTGCAGGCTTGGATCGTGCGTATGCGGCAGCCGGATCTTGGCGCAGCCTTCCTGATAGAGCGTGGTCAGCCGGGTGCGGCCATCCAGCACCTGGGTGGCGATGCGGCCGATGCCGCGAGCGCGCTGGTGACGGGGCAGGGCTGCGACTGCACTCATCGCGAGGTCCCGCTCTTCCCTTCTCCCTTGAGGGGAGAAGGTGGCGCGCAGCGCCGGATGAGGGGTTCAGCGGTGCCCCACGCGACATGCCGCAGCACACGACCATACCGCCAGTGAGAGCAGGCAGAGGCACTGAACCCCTCACCTTGGCCCTCTCCCCTCAGGGGAGAGGGGACGCTGGGGGTAGCGCCGAGCACAACAGCCGACACGCCTACACCATCAAATGGCGGCGGACCTCGGGCAGGTCGAGGTCGGCGGCCGGGCCGGAATGCATGATTTCACCGCGATCCATGACGTAGATGTCGTCGGCGATTTCGCGGCAGAAGTCCAGATACTGCTCGACCAACAGGATCGTCATTCCCCTCTCGTCGCGCAGGAACTGCAGGGCGCGGCCGATGTCCTTGATGATCGAGGGCTGGATGCCCTCGGTCGGCTCGTCGAGCACCAGCACCTTGGGTCGGGTGACCAGCGCACGCCCGATTGCGAGCTGCTGCTGCTGGCCACCCGAGAGGTCACCGCCGCGCCGGCCCAGCATGGACTTCAGCACGGGGAAGAGCGTGAAGATGTAGTCCGGAATGGATTTGTCGCTGCCCTTGAGTCCGGCATAGCCGGTCTCAAGGTTCTCCTTCACCGTCAGCAGCGCGAAGATCTCGCGGCCCTGCGGCACGAAGCCGATACCGGCCCGCGCCCGCTCGTAGGGCTTCATGCCCGTAATGTCCTTGCCATCCAGGGTAATCGATCCGCTGGCGACCGGGTACTGGCCGACCATGGCGCGCAGCAG
>JBKJMF010000384.1:0-3343 GCA_046596525.1 Devosia sp.
AACTTCGGCCTCGAAACCGTCCACCACGTCCACGCCGACGACCTGGCGCGGCTGATCATGGCCATCATCGCCAGCCGCTCCACTGCCGTCGGCGAGGCGTTCAACGCCGTCTCACCGCAGGCCATCAACCTGCGCGGTTACGCCGAAGCCATGTACCGCTGGTTCGGCCACGAGCCGAAGCTGCGCTACCTGCCGTTCGAGCAATGGAAGGCCGGGCAGGATCCCGACGAAGCCAACGCCACCTGGGAGCACATCATCCGCAGCCCAAGCCATTCGATGGAGAAGGCTCGGCGTCTCCTCGGGTTCACCCCGCACTATTCCTCTCTCGAAGCGGTGCAGGAAGCGGTCAGCTGGCTGGTCGACAACGGCCGCGTGCAAGGTCCGCAAGACTAGTGAAATCGACCCATGGCACACCATCGTGACACACGAGGTAAGCCCATGACCCAGAGCTACGAAACCCGCATCAACCGCGTTGCCGCTTACATCTACGATCACCTCGACGAGCCGCTCGATCTCGAGCGCCTCGCCGATGTGGCGGCCATGTCCCCCTGGCACTGGCATCGCGTCTACTCCGCCATGCGCGGTGAAACCGTCGCCGCGGCCGTGCGTCGCCTCCGCCTGATGCGCGCCGCCGGCGAGCTTGCCAACTCCGAGGCGACAGTCGAAGCCATCGCCAAGCGCTCCGGCTACGACAACCTGCAATCCTTCACCCGCATCTTCGCCGATGCCTACGGCATGCCGCCGGCCCGCTATCGCCGCGAGGGCAGCCACACCGTATTCAACCCCGCCCAGAACGGTGCCCCGACAGCGCACTACGATGTTGAGGTCCGTCACCTGCCGGCGATGACCATCGCCACCGAGCCGCATATCGGCGACTACATGAACATCGGCATGGCCTTTGACCTGCTGTTCGGGCGTCTCGCCACCGCCGGCCTGCTGGATCAGAACACCCGTATGTTCGGCGTCTACGGTGATGATCCGAGCGCTGTGCCGGAGGACGAACTCCGATCGTCCGCAGCCGCCACGCTCGCCTCGGCATCGCCGAACCTGCCGGTAACCACAACGCGCGCCGGCGACTACGCTGTCCTCCGCCACAAGGGCCCCTACGCCGACATGCGTGCCGAGTACAACTGGATGTTCGGCACCTGGCTGCCGCAGTCCGGGCGCGACATCGCCGACGCGCCTATGCTCGAGGAATACCTCAATAGCCCTCGCGACACCGCGCCGGCGGACCTCCTCACCATTCTCTACCTGCCGCTGGTCTGATCTATGCCCAAGTCCTGGACCGAAAGGCTCAACACCCCGGCCGAGCCGGTGGTAAAGCCTGCCCCCATCAGCATCGCCGGCATGCGCGCCGGCCAGATCATGCTGGTCCCGACGGCAAGGATGATCGCCGACTTCATGTCGGCGATCCCGCCCGGACAGACCGTCGACACCAAGGCGATGCGCCGCGACCTCGCGGCCCACCACAACGCCGAGGTGACCTGCCCGATCTACACCGGCTATCACCTCCGCGCGGTGTCCGAGGCTGCCCTCGAAGCCCACGCGGCCGGCATGCCGGCTGAAGGTATCACCCGATTCTGGCGCGTCCTCGACGAGCACAGCCCGACTACCGGGCGCCTACCCAACGGCCCGGCCTTCGTCGTCGCCCGCCGCGCCGCCGAACGCTGAGTGGGGCAGGGGAGCAAAAATAATCCCCGTCCCTCTTCACTGTGTCACCGCCCTTCTCTAACAAGGGCCGAGCAATCGATTGCACGACAAGGGGTCACGCACATGTCTACCATCATCGACATCACCGGCCGTCAGGTCTTTGACAGCCGCGGCAACCCCACCGTCGAAGTCGACGTCGTACTCGATGACGGCAGCTTCGGCCGCGCCATGGTGCCCTCGGGCGCCTCGACCGGCGCCCATGAGGCCGTGGAACTCCGCGACGGCGGCAAGCCGTTCCTCGGCAAGGGTGTCACCAAGGCGGTCGATTTCGTCAACACCGAGATCTTCGCCGAGATCCAGGGCCTCGACGCCCTCGACCAGATCGGCGTCGATCGCGCCCTGATCGAGCTCGACGGCACGCCGAACAAGTCGCGCCTCGGCGCCAACGCCATCCTCGGCGTCTCGCTCGCCGTCGCCAAGGCGGCCGCCGAATCGAGCGAGCTGCCGCTCTATCGCTATGTCGGCGGCCCGAACGCCCACGTCCTGCCGGTGCCGATGATGAACATCATCAACGGCGGCGCCCATGCCGACAACCCGATCGACATGCAGGAGTTCATGATCCTGCCGGTCGGCGCCGAGAGCATCGCGCACGCCGTGCAGATCGGCTCGGAAATCTTCCATACCCTGAAGAAGGGCCTCGCTGCCGACGGCCACAACACCAATGTCGGCGACGAAGGCGGCTTCGCCCCGAACCTGAAGTCGGCGGAAGCCGCGCTCGAATACATCGTCAAGTCGATCGAGAAGGCCGGCTACGCCGCGGGCAAGGATGTCTATCTCGGCCTCGATTGTGCCGCGACGGAGTACTTCAAAGCCGGCAGGTACGCGATGGAAGGCGAGGGCAAGACCCTCTCCTCCGAGGACAACGCAAAATTCCTCGCGGGCCTGGTCGACAAGTTCCCGATCGTCAGCATCGAAGACGGCATGGCCGAGGACGACTGGGAGGGTTGGAAGGTGCTCACCGACCTGCTCGGCAAGAAGACCCAACTGGTCGGCGATGACCTGTTCGTTACCAATACCGAGCGCCTGCGCTCCGGCATCAAGATGGGTGTCGCCAACTCGATCCTCGTCAAGGTGAACCAGATCGGCTCGCTCTCCGAGACCCTCGACGCCGTCGATACCGCCCACCGCGCCGCCTACACCTCGGTAATGTCGCACCGCTCGGGCGAAACCGAGGACTCGACCATTTCGGACCTCGCCGTTGCCTGCAACTGCGGGCAGATCAAGACCGGCTCCCTCAGCCGCTCCGACCGCCTGGCCAAGTACAACCAGCTGATCCGCATCGAAGAGCAGCTTGGCACTTCCGCCAAGTACGCCGGTCGCAGCATTCTGCGGGCGTGATCCACAAACCCTGACACGCGACGGTGGCTGAATCAGCTACCGTCGCGTGATGACCAACCACCTCCGATATGCGGGCCGACCGGCCGCGGCCCAGGCCGATGCACTGCGCGACATCATCCGCGCCACGCCGCTGCTGGTCGACGTCCTTGACCGCGCCCGGCAGCTAGCGCTGCCCGATACCTGGCTGGTTTCCGGCGCCATCTACAACACCGTCTGGAACCACCTGACCGGTCGGCAGCCGCTCACCGGCATCAACGACATCGACCTGTTCTATTTCGACGCCTCGGATCTGAGC
>JBKJMF010000443.1:0-4544 GCA_046596525.1 Devosia sp.
CGGCACCGTCGATACCTTCAAGGTCGCCCCGCCGATCGTCAACAATATCGACCGGGTGGCGATCGAGCGAAAGCACTTGGCCAGCGCCAACGACATGCTGGCGCCGTTCGTCCTGAAGGGCGCCGCGCTCGACAAGCAGCTCTGCGCCCGCCAGATGCCGATCTTCACCGGCGTCGAGCGCTTCAACCTCAGCCTGAAATACGTCAAGGACGACACGGCGACCTCGAAGCGCACCGGCTACCAGGGCCCGCTGGTGCTGTGCAGCGTGCACTACACCCCGATCTCCGGGCACTACACCACCTCCGAGATCACCACTTATCTCGCCCAGAACGAGCGCATCCTGATCTGGTTCGCGCCGCTGAAAACCCCGGGCTACTACATCCCCTATCGCGCGCTGGTGACCACCGAAGCCGGTGACCTGTCGGTGGTCCTCACCGAACTCGCCGAGTAGGCGCGACGCCCTCCGCTGTGATGAACGTCAGCTAAACCCTTGCCTCAGCACGCGTTCAAGCGCGTGGCGGCATTCTCCATCCAATGGCTCGTAGTTCCGCGCCCCGGACCACCGGCAACAGACCCGTGGTTCCTCGTGCCGGCATGCCTCCAAGTGGGGCGGCCGGCCGGGCGGCGGAAATCATGGTTAACGGGACGTTACCAAAATCCGCGTGTCATTCCGGTACGGTCAATGAGTATTTTGCCAAGATCGGGAGGTCCCACCCCGGCATTCCGGGCAGCGACCTGTGAAACCGCAAAAAATCTTTGCAGACCATGGCTTTACGCTCCGTTCACACCTGGCCGATTCTGCCTCGAAAACGGTCCCAATTAACCCCTTGGCAACCTTCCTGAACGGGATTTCCGGGGATATCGCGCCCTGCCGTAGGAAAGCCGCGTGCCTAGCGGGTCGACGAGCGGGCGACCCACCATATGCTGTGGGGAACAAACGCGGATTTCCGAGTCGCAGCCGATTCCTTTCCGGTTTGTTCTCTATTCGTGCCAATGGTTAACGCCGGGCGTCCGACAGTGCCCTTATTGTTCCGCCACGAGACACTCGTTTGTTGGCGCTCGATCACCTAAATAGGGCTCGATGACTCCCGCTTACGCCTCTTCGCTCAAGGCGATCCTTGGGCCTACCAACACCGGCAAGACCTTCTTCGCCATCGACCGGATGCTCGCGCACCGTTCCGGCATGATCGGTCTTCCGCTGCGGCTCCTGGCCCGCGAGGTCTACCACAAGGTGGTCGACCGGATCGGCGCCCAGCACGTGGCGCTGGTGACCGGCGAGGAACGGATCGTCCCACCCAAGGCGCGCTATTGGGTGTGCACGGTCGAGGCCATGCCGCTCGACGTGCCGGTGGAATGTGTCGCCATCGACGAAATCCAGGTGGCGACAGACTTCGATCGCGGCCACGTCTTCACCAACCGCCTGCTGCATGCCCGAGGCATCAGCGAAACGCTGCTGCTCGGCGCCGCGACCATGACGCCGCTGATCCGCGCGCTGCTGCCCGATGCCGAGATCATCCACCGGCCGCGCTTTTCCGAGCTGCTCTATGCCGGCTCGAAAAAGATCTCGCGCCAGCCCAAGCGCTCAGCGATCGTCGCCTTCTCAGCCACCCAGGTCTACGCCATCGCCGAGCTGATCCGGCGCGAGCGCGGCGGCGCCGCCGTGGTGATGGGGGCGCTGTCGCCCCGCACCCGCAACGCCCAGGTCGACATGTACCAGAACGGCGACGTCGATTTCCTCGTCGCCACCGACGCCATCGGCATGGGGCTCAATCTCGACGTGCACCACGTCGCGTTCGCCGACGACCACAAGTTCGACGGCCACCAGACGCGGCAACTGACCCCCGCGGAGTTCGGCCAGATCGCTGGTCGCGCCGGTCGTCACATGCACAACGGCAGCTTCGGGGTGACGGGAAACGCCCCCGATTTCGACGAGGAAATGATCAAGCGGCTGGAAACCCACGATTTCGAGCCGGTGCGAGTGGTGCAATGGCGCAACGCTGAGCTGGATTTCCGCTCGATCGACGACCTCCGCGCCAGCCTCGACCAGACCCCCAGGCTGAAGGCCCTGACCCGGGTACCGATCGCGACCGACCAGCATGCGCTGGAGTTCGTCGCCCGCAACGAAGCCGGGGCTGCGGCCAGGGGCGAGGCGGCGGTGCGGTTGCTGTGGGAGTGCTGCGGCACCCCGGATTACCGGGATATTTCGCCGGCACAGCACGGCGAAATCATCACCCGCATCTATTCCGACCTGATGCGGCACAGTCGTGTCGACGCCGATTGGATTGCCGAGCAGGTGCGGTTCTGCGACAATGTGACAGGCGACATCGACACGCTGAGCAACCGGATCAAGCAGATCCGCACGTGGACCTTCGTCGCGAACCGCAAGAACTGGCTTGAAGACCCCGCACATTGGCGCGAAAAGACCCGGGACATCGAGGACCGCTTGAGCGACGCCCTGCACGAGCGTCTGACGCAGCGTTTTGTCGACCGTCGCACTTCGGTGCTGATGCGCCACCTGAGAGACAAGCATATGGTATCGCCTGAAATTAACGACCGCGGCGAAGTGAGCCTCGAAGGTCACCTGATCGGCTCCATCGAAGGCTTCCGCTTTACGCTCGCCCGGTCCGAAGGCGGCGACGCCAAGGGCGTGGCCGGCGCGGCCGCCCAGGTCGTAGCCCCCGAGATCGCGAAACGCGCCGAGCGCGTCGCCGGCGCCCCGAACGAAGAGTTCGTGCTGGCGACCGACGGCTATGTGCGCTGGCGCGGCCAGGTGGTCGCCAACCTCGCGGAGGGCGAGACGCTGTTCGCCCCGCGCCTGCTCATCCTCGCCGACGAGAGCCTCTCCGGGCCCGACCTCGAGCGCGTGCAGGACCGGCTGAACCTCTGGCTCCGCCACCTGGTCAACACCCAGCTCGAAAGCGTGCTGTCGCTCGAAGCTCCGGCTGACCTCGAGGGCAGTGCTCGCGGGCTGGCCTACCGGCTTTACGAAAACCTCGGCATCCTGCCCCGCTCGGCGGTGGCCGACGACGTCAAGGGCCTCGACCAGGACGTGCGCGGCAAGCTCCGGAAGCTCGGGGTCAAGTTCGGCGCCTTCCACATCTACGTGCCGCAGAGCCTCAAGCCCGCGCCACGCGAGCTGGCGCTGATTCTCTACGCGCTGAAGAATGGCGGCGTGCGCCAGCCTGGCGTCGCCGACCTGCCGCAGATCGTGCTTTCCGGCCGCACCTCGTTCCTCATCGACCCCGAAGTGAACACCAAGCTCTATGAGCTGGCGGGCTTCAAGGTCGCCGGCCGCCGCGCCGTGCGTGTCGATATCCTCGAGCGCCTTGCCGACATCATCCGGCCGCTGATCGCACTGAACCCGGTGACCCACCAGGGCGAGCTGCCTCCGGGCGCCGCCGAGGGCAACGGCTTCCGCGTCACCGTCGAGATGACCTCGCTCCTCGGCACCGCCGGCGAGGATTTTGCCTCGATCCTCAACTCGCTCGGCTATCGCGTTCGCCGTATGCCGAAGGTCGCGGCGCCCGTCGTCGAGGCCGCGCCGGCTGATGTTGCTGCCGAGACCCCGGCCGCCGAGGCTGCTCCTGAGGTTCACGCAGACGCACCGGCGGCTGACGTCGAGACCCGGGAAGCCGCCGCGGCGGAAGTCCCGATCGAGGCCGCCACGCCTGACGCCGTCGATGCCGTGGTCAACGCCGCTGCTGCCGACGCCGTGGAAGGCGCTGCGGCATCGGTCGAAGCCACGCCGGCTGCCGAAGTCGCAGCGATCGAGACAGCAACCGCCGATCTTGGTGACGTAGCACCCGCCGAAGTGACCAAGCCCGCCGAACCTGAGTTCGACGAGATCTGGTTCCCTGCCGGCCGCCGTCCCGAAAACGCCCGCCACGCCGGAACGCGCCGCGGCCAGCGCGCCGACGGTGCTGAGGCTCCCGCCGAGGGCGGCGAGAAGCCGGAGCGCCCGCAGCGCAACTTCCGCCGCCCGGAACGCCCCGCGCAGGGTGTTGACGCTGCCACCGCCGACAAGCCCGGCGACGCCAAGCCGGCCCGTCCGCGCTTCGAGGGCCGTCGCGACGGCCAGCGCCCCGGAAATGGGGCCCCTGGCAAGCCGTTCGAGAACAAGGGCAAGCCCGGTGGTGGCGGCAAGCGTTTCGACAAGCCCCGCGAGGACTGGAAGGAACACCGGCCGCGCGAGGACCGGAAGCCCGCCCCGCTCGATCCGAACTCGCCCTGGGCGGCGCTTGCGGCGCTGCGGAACCCCAAATCCGAATGAATAAGACCGAATAGCGCTTGGAGAAGCAGCGGCTCGACAAGTGGCTGTTTTTCTCACGTGCGGTGAAATCCCGCACCCTGGCGCAGAAGCTGATCGAGACAGGCGCCATCCGAGTCAATTCCGAACGCACCGACCGCTCCGACCACAAGGTCGGAGCCGGCGACGTGCTGACCATGACGGTGCACACCCGCCTGCTGGTCTGGCGCATCCTCAACCCCGGCAGCCACCGCGGCCCGGCTCCCGAGGCAGCCCTGCTCTACGAGGATCTGTCGCC
>JBKJMF010000471.1:0-7305 GCA_046596525.1 Devosia sp.
TTGGTGCACCCGGAGAGATTCGAACCCCCGGCCTCTGCCTTCGGAGGGCAGCGCTCTATCCAGCTGAGCTACGGGTGCAGCGGGAGAAGGCAATAGGCGATTGGGGCGACGAGCGCAAGACGGTCCGTCCGGGCCCATCGCCATGGGCCAAGGACAGATTTCGGCCGACAGGCTCAGGCGGCGCGGTGCCAGAGGCGGTCGAGTTCGCCGAGCAGGCGGAAGGTGACGCCGTCGGCGGCCTCGAGTTCGCCCAGCGGCTCGATCGGCGGGGTCGCACCATCCATCGCGGCGGCGTGGAGCGCAGCGAAGACCGAGGCGATGCCGTCCTCGAGCTCGCCGTCGAGCAGCGGACCGTCGTCCTCGGCGTCCGCGGTTGGGTTCTCGAGTTCGACGATCGTATCGGCGTAGGCGGCAGCCACGCGCTCGAACGGCGTGGCTTCGACGGCGCTCGGGGCGATGTCGGATAGCGACGCGCCATCGGTGAGGTCATCGACCAGCACGAACTCGGTACCGGCCGGCAGCTCCGTAGGCATGGCCTCGATGGCGGGAACGGCGTCGACCAGGGGGGCGTCGGCGAGCGCAGCTTCATCGCCATCGGCAGCCAGGCCGGTTTGAACCGCGTCGTCGAACGGGGCCTCATCCTGGGCGGCGGCGGCAGTAAAGTCGACGGCGACAGTGGCGTCGTCGGTTTCGATGCCGGCAGCGCTGTTAGCTGCGTCGCCGGCGGTTGCCTGGAAGGGATCGGCCGCGACTTCCGGAGTGGCGAGCGTTTCGGCGTCAGCCTCGACCGGCTCCACAGCTTCGATAGTGCCTTCGACTGCCGCGGCGGCCCAGGTGTCGTCCATCGTGTCGTTCGCCAGGGCGGCGACGATCGGGTCGATATCGGAAGCGGCGTCCTGCCGGTCCTTGATCTCGCTCATCGTTCTCTCCGAGCTCGGGTTGAGACGATGCCGACGCTAGAAGGCGCAAATGGCCCGTTTCGGACCAGATTCCGGCACTCCCGTGACGATTTTGTGACGGTGGAACCTTTCGCCGCGCGTCAGAACGGCGGCGGGACGCGGAAATTCACCCAGTGGCCCTGCGGGTGGTTGAAGGCCAGTTCCTCGGCATGGAGTTGCAGCCGGTCGGCGGCGGCGAAGGCTTCGCCGGTCGAATAGAACGGGTCGCCGAGAATCGGATGGCCGAGTTCGAGCATGTGGACGCGCAGCTGGTGGGTGCGCCCGGTCAGCGGGTAGAGTCGCACCCGGGTGATGCCGCCTTCGCGATGCTCGACCTGCCAATCCGTGACGCTCGGCCGGCCGCGCTCATAGTCGACGCGCTGGCGCGGCTTGTTGTCCCAATCGGTGGCGAGCGGCAGGTCGACGCGGCCTTCGTCGCCCTCCATGTCGCCCCAGACCCTTGCCACGTATGACTTTTTGGCGCGGCGCTGCTCGAATTCCTGGCCAACATGGCCGAGCGCTTTCTTGTTGAGACACATCACCAGGACACCCGAAGTGTCCTTGTCGAGCCGGTGCGCCATTGCAGCGGTGGGCCAGCGGCCCTTGACCCGAGCCTCGAGACAATCGGCGAGCGATGGGTCCTTGCCGGCGACCGACAGCAGGCCCGAGGGCTTGTTGAGCACCACCAGATCGTCATCGGCATGGATGACGTCAAGCCACGGCTCGGTGGGCGGGCGATAGTCGTAGCTGGTGGGGACGGGATTGAGCATCAGGCCGCTCATAGCAGGATCGGGCGGCGGTGAGAAACCTTGCGTTACGTACCTCAGAGCCACTGGAAATCGGCGACGATTGCGGCGATGGTGGCTCCCAAGACTCGAACGAAGACTCGAACGGCGCGCCTGGCCAGGTGGAATCAGCCGATCGGCAAATGGGACGGAGACAAGGTTATGGACGGCAAGCGGCGCGTTGGCGTGGGCATCATCGGGTGCGGCAATATCTCGAGCGCGTACCTGAAAGCGATGCGTGGCTTTGAGGTGATCGAGGTGATCGGCATCGCCGACATGAAGCCGGAGGTGGCCGAGAAGAAGGCCGCCGAGTTCGGGCTGAACGCCAATTCGGTGGAAGCGCTACTGGCCGATCCCCGGGTCGAGATCATCGTCAACCTCACTATTCCGCGGGCGCATGTCGAGGTCGGCCTCCGCGCCATCGCGGCGGGCAAGCACGTGCATAGCGAGAAGCCGCTCGGCATCACCTATGCCGAAGGCAAGAAACTGGCGGCGGCAGCCGCCGCGGCTGGGCTGCGGCTCGGCTCGGCGCCGGACACCTTCCTCGGCGGCGGGCACCAGCACGCGCGGGCCCTGATCGACAGCGGCGCGGTGGGCGAGGTGGTCGGCGGCACGGCGTTCTTCGCCTGCGCCGGGCATGAGCGCTGGCATCCCGATCCGGCGTTCTACTACGATATCGGCGGCGGGCCGGTACTCGATATGGGGCCGTATTACATCACCGACCTGGTGAACCTGCTCGGCCCGGTGGCGAGCGTCCAGGCGATGAGCGCCACCCCACTGTCGGAGCGGCCGATCTATTCGGAGCCCAAGCAGGGCCAGCTGATACCGGTGAAGGTGTCGACGCATGTGGCGGGGCTGCTGCAGTTCAAATCCGGCGCCATCATCCAGGTGACGCTGAGCTTCGACGTGCCCGCGCATGCCCACCTGCCGTTCGAGCTCTACGGTTCGAAGGTGAGCCTCTTGGTACCGGACCCCAATAATTTCGGGGGCGAGGTGAAAACTCGCTCGGCGACCGAGGGGGAATGGACGGTGGTGCCGTACGCACTGCCCTACGCGGATGGCAATTTCCGCTCCCTCGGCGTCGCCGACATGGCGCACGCGATCCTTGAAGGCCGGCCGCATCGCGCTTCGGGAGATCTGGCGCTGCATGTGCTCGAAGTGATGGAAGCGTTCGACACGGCGAGCCGGGAGCGGCGGGCGGTGGAGATCACCACGCCGGTGGAGCGTCCGGCACCGCTGGCGGAGTCGGTGATTTCATAGTCAGCCGAGATACCCCCGATCCCCTCAAATCCCATGCAAATCCGCCGGGTTCCCCCCGCGAAAAGCTTCTGTTAAGAAAGCCCATGTTCAGGGGCCCTGCTCTTTCTCGCGCCGTGCGCATTGCGCTTGCCGCCCCGGTTGTTGCCGGGCTGGTTTCCGGCTGCTCGATGGCGGGCCTGTCGGGCTTCAAACCGGCTTCTCCGGCCGCCATTGCCGCGATCGCACCGGTGCCGGAAACGCGGCCCGAGGACGAGGCTTTCCTGCCGATGGCGTTCGCCGAAGCGCCGGCCCGCACCTCGTCAGCCGGGGTGGATGGGCTGATTTCCAAGTACGCCATGGTCTACGAGGTGCCGGAATCTCTGGTGCGCCGGGTGGTGCAGCGCGAAAGCGGCTTCAACCCCGGGGCGCGCAACGGGCCGTATTACGGGCTGATGCAGATCCGGCACGATACGGCAAAGACGATGGGCTATCGCGGCGGCGCCTCCGGCCTGCTCGATGCCGAAACCAACCTCAAATATGCTGTGAAGTACCTGCGCGGCGCCTACATCACCGCCGGTTACAATTCCGACGGTGCGGTCCGCTTCTATGCGCGCGGCTACTATTACGACGCCAAGCGCCTCGGCCTGCTCGACGCGGCCGGCCTGCGCTAGCGCCCCTTGCCTTCTCCCACAAGGGGAGAAGGCAACCCTGAGGCTGCGGTGAGGTTGGATCGAAAGCGGGACCACCGGCGTCATTCCCGCAAAAGCTTCACCTTCGTCCGGGAGCCATCGCGAACGAATTGTGCCGCTTCGAGGCGGAGAATGACCCGGTGGAGCCGGGCGGCGCCGGACGTGTGGTGCCGCGGGAGCCCCCGTGTGACGCGGGGGCGTTTATCGTCGCAACTCAGCTCTCGATGGCGAGCCGCACCAGCTCGGCGGTGTTCCGGGCGCCGATCTTTTCCATGATGTGGCGGCGGTGCACTTCCACCGTGCGGTAGGAGAGGCCGAGGTCGACGGCAATCTCCTTGTTGGTGCGGCCATCGACGACATATTGCAGGATCTGCCGCTCGCGGTAGGTGAGCGTGCCGAAGCCTTTCACGGTGACGGTGGACGGGCCGTCCTTGGATTGCTCGACATGGATGTCGCCGCGGAAGATTTCCTGCGCCGCGACCGCCAGCTCTACAGGCGGATAGGGCGGCGAGAACACCGAGCTCGCACCATGTTTCATGGCGGCCACCACCATCTCGGCGCGCACGTCGAGAGGCGCGAGCAGGAAGGCGTGGATGCCAAGGTGCTGGCCGCGGATGGCGCCGAGCGCTTCAAGCGCATCGCCCGGATCGCGTTCCTCGCTGCACAGCGGCATGATCACCAGGTCGGGACGCCGCAGCGCCATCAGCCGCGTCAGGCCCAACACATCGGGCACCATCGATACCTGGAAGCCCTGCGCGATGAACTCGTCGCACAGCCCCTTGGAAATCTTGGGATCAGGATGCGTGAGATAGATCAGCCGGTCCCTGTTGAGGTAGGGCCGGTAGGGTATCGAGTCCGCAAGTCTATCCACTTTGCCACCTGAAGGTTGCAGGTCAATAGCTGTTGCCGGTCAGCGCCGGCACCAGTAGGTAACAGGGCTCATCCCTGTACCCTCGAATCGCGTCCACATAAGTATTAGAACACGACTGACAGAAGCCTGACAATGCACAGTAACTGGGTCGTTACCACAAAACGCAGTGTATTCTGGCAGCTTGCTACGGTGATAACGATAATCACGATCTGTCTTATTTTAGTTCAAATAGGAAATCCCTCTGCCGACCATTGGAAAAGCTGACTTTTCAGCCGGAAAAGCTGAATTTCGCAGTCTGCATTTACAGTGCTGCTAAAAATCCATGCAACGTGCTGCGGCCGAAGGCGCGCGCCGAAACGCCAACCGTGGCCCTGACCGCAGACCAGAGCATTGGCAAGGCTGGATTTTTACTCCCTCGGTACCGGAACAGCGGTGCAAAACCCCGGAGCGCCGATTCAGGGACGCCGCGACTGCGCCTAACAGAGGCTGGTGGGAACATCTCCAAAGAGGGCTAGCGTTATGTTCAGAAAACTTTCGGCCGAAGCATTCGGCACATTCTGGCTTGTATTCGGCGGTTGCGGCAGCGCCATCCTGGCGGCCGGAATACCGGAGGTCGGCATCGGCTTCGTCGGCGTGTCGCTGGCATTTGGCCTCACCGTCTTGACCATGGCCTATGCGGTGGGCGGCATTTCGGGCGGTCATTTCAACCCGGCGGTGTCGCTAGGCCTCGCGATAGCGGGCCGCTTTGCCTACAAGGACCTGGTACCCTACTGGGGGGCGCAGCTGATCGGCGGCATCGCAGGAGCAGCCGTGCTGTTCATCATCGCCTCGGGCACTGCCGGCTATACGCCGGGCGGCTTTGCCTCCAACGGCTATGACGCGCTGTCGCCGGGCGGCTACGGGCTAACGGCGGTGCTGGTCGCCGAAGTGGTGCTGACGGCGTTCTTCCTGATCGTCATCCTCGGCTCGACCGCCAAGGCGGTGCCGGCCGGCTTCGCACCGATCGCCATCGGACTCAGTCTGACGCTGATCCACCTGATCTCGATCCCGGTGTCCAATACCTCGGTCAACCCGGCACGCTCGATCGCCGCCGCGATCTTCGCGCAGAACGGGGCACTCGGACAGGTCTGGCTGTTCATCGTGGCGCCGCTGATCGGCGCGGCGATCGGTGCGGCGATCTGGAAATACGTCCTGTCGCCGGGCGAGACGCCGGCCAATATCGGCCAGGTCGAATAACGGTCGACGAGCGAATATCGGCAAAGCAACAGAGGGGGCCGGGAAACCGGCCCTTTTCTTGTTGATCTACACGCTCCGAAATATCGGATGCGTAGTCTGCCGGATTTTACTTAATTGCGGGGCTTCGTCACTCTCCATGCACATCTGGAGAGCGCGAGCATGAAGCGACTGGTGTTCTGTTTCGACGGCAGCTGGAACCAGATCGATGCTCCGCACCCGACCAACGTGCTGTTCACCGCCGAGAGCGTGTTGCCGATGACGGCGGACGGAACGGCACAGGTGATGTTTTACGACGAGGGGGTCGGGACCGAGAAGGGCGAGAAGCTGACCGGCGGGATGTTCGGCAAGGGTCTCGAGAAGAACCTCAACGACGCGTACCGGTTTCTCATCTTCAATCATACTCCGGGTGACGAGATCTACGTGTTCGGTTTCTCGCGCGGCGCCTTCACTGCCCGCTCGTTCGCCGGGCTGATCAGCAATTGCGGCATCCTCAGCCGCCGCCACGCCGGCAACGTCAATGAGACGCTGCAGCGCTACCGGACGCGAGAGGACACCGATGCGTCGCGCATGAAGTTGATGACTTACCGGTCCGAGTTCTGCCCGGAGGTCTGCGTGTCGCAGGTGGAGGACAGCTGGCGGGTGGCCAATGTCAAGGACTACAGGTCCGGCCAGAGCCCGTTGCTGCGGATCAGGTATCTGGGCGTGTGGGATACGGTGGGGTCGCTCGGCATCCCGGCCTATCTCGTCGGCGCTTCGATCTCCAACAAAGAGTATCAGTTCCATGACCTGAAGCTCAGCCGGTTCGTCGAAAGTGCGCGCCACGCTGTCGCCATAGACGAACGCAAGCTCGATTTCCGGCCGACGCTGTGGGAAAACCTCGACGATCTGAACGCTGCCAAAGGCTTCGAGCCGGAGGCTCCCGACGCGCCGTATCAGCAGAAATGGTTCCCGGGCAACCACGGCTCGGTCGGCGGCGGAGGGGACCGGCGGGGGCTGTCCGACCAGGCGTTGGACTGGATCTGGGATGGGGCGCGACACGCAGGATTGCGGCTCGATACATCGCAGCATTCCAAGATTTACGAGTTGGCGCCGTCCGACCTGACGTCGTTGGACAACACCACCGATAAGCCCAACTTCCTCGACGTCATCGGCTTCGTAATCGACAAGCTGCCGGTTGGCGACCGCGAGCCCGGACCCAGGCAATTGCACGAAGTCAGCGTCGGGGCGCGGCGACGCTGGCACCGGCGGCCGAAGGATCTGCCGGAAGGCTCCGCCTACCGCCCCCGCACGCTCGAGCCGGTGCATGGGTCACTCGACGCGCTCGATCCGGTGCAATTGGGGATCGGCGCACTGCCGCCAAATGGCGGCTTCACCATCCACGAGGTGGCGCAGCACGAGACGCTGTCGGCAATCGCGGTGGCCTACTATCACGACGCCGGGGAGTGGCCGCGGATTTTCGAGGCCAACAAGTACAAGATCGACGATCCGGACAAGATTTATGTCGGGCAGGTGCTGCGCATTCCCGACCTGACATGAAACCAGTCCCG
>JBKJMF010000189.1:0-6239 GCA_046596525.1 Devosia sp.
GCGTATCCCTTTGGTCCGCAACACCAATTCGAAATCCGTCGCGAGGAAGCTGCCCTTCCCCGGCTTGTCGATGATCGCCTCGCCCGGCTCCGGCTGCAGCTCCGGGATGATCTCCCACCCCGGCTCGCCCCTGATCAGTATCCGCCCACACGGCCCCTGATCGCCGATCCCGGCGCCAATCCGCTGGCTACGCCACCGCTTGTTGGCCGGCAGGTCGCTGAGATCCGGCTTGTGCCCCTCGCGGGTGTGAATGATCGGAAAACCCTTTGCCCGCATGGCTTTGAACAGCACCTGCAACGGCCCGATCGGCGCCCGCGTCAGCGAAATGTCGTACCCCATCGAGTCCACGTAGCCGCCCGGAGCGCAGAAATCGATCTGCATATCGATCACCACTAACGCGGTGTTGTGCGGCCCGAAATCGCCGTCGAACGGCCAGGGATAGGGCTCCGAGGCGAGAGTTATCCCCCCGGGCACCATCGCCTCTACAATGCGCTCGTCTAGAGTTTCCATGGGCGCGCTCATTTGGTGCAAATCACTTGGTGATCGACAGTTCGCCCGGCACGTCCCGTGCCGAGGCTTTCGAACCGGCGGAGATGATCATGATGATCAGCGTGAGGATGTAGGGGGCGGCGTTGAAGAAATAGTAGCCCTGCGAGATGCCGATCGATTGCAGCGACGGGCCGATTGCGCCCGCGGCTCCAAAAAGCAGCGCGGCGAAGATGCACTTGATCGGGTCCCAGCGCGCGAAGATCACCAGCGCGACGGCCATCAACCCCTGCCCGGAACTGAGCCCCTGGTTCCAGCTGCCGGGATAGTAGAGCGACAGGAACGCCCCGCCGATGCCCGCCAAAAACCCGCCCGCTGCCGTCGCGAGGAAGCGCACCAGATCGACCGATACGCCCATTGCCTTGGCGGACGCGGCGCTGTCGCCGGTCATCCGCACGATCAGGCCCCACTTGGTATTCTTGAAGGCCCAGAACATGAAGACCGCCAGCGCGATGCCGACGAAGAACAGCGGATTGACCTGCAGCGCCTGCGCCAGTGCCGGGTTGCCGGTCCAGTCGCCCAGCGGGATCGCATCGAGACGCGGTGCCGTCGGCTGGATGAAGGGCTTACCGAAGAAGAAAGCGATGCCGGTACCGAAGCTCATCATGGCGATGCCGACCGCGATGTCATTCACCTTGGGCAGCTTGCAGATGTAGCCGTGCAGCGCCCCCAGAAAGAGCCCCGCCCCCCCCGCAGCCAGCACGCCAAGCCAGGCATTGCCGGTGAGATACGACACCGCATAGGCGACCATCGCGCCGAGCACGAGATTGCCCTCGAGCCCAAGGTTGATCCGTCCCGACTTCTCGGTGAGCGTCTCGCCGAGCGCCACGAACATGAAGGGTGTCGAGACCCGGATGGCGCCGCCGAGCATGGCGATGAGGACGGTAACGAGCGCGTTGTCCATTTAGGTGCGGTCCCCCGTTGCCTTGGGCTGGAAGATCTTGAAGCGCCCGTAGAACGTCTCGGACACCAGCAGCACCACGAACATGATGCCCTGCAGCACCAGAATGGTCGCATCGGGCATCCCCATGCGCCGCTGGATGACCCCGCCTGCCGCGGCGAGCGCACCGAACAGGATGGCGACCGGAATCACCGCCAGCGGATTCTGCCGCGCGAGGAAGGCGACGAGGATGCCGGTGAAGCCGTAGCCGGCAACCAGCGAGGCATTGGCCTGCCCATGGATCGCCGCCACTTCGAAGAAGCCTGCGAGCCCGGCACATGCCCCGGCAATCATGCAGCAGACTACCATCAGCCAGCCGACCGGCAGGCCCTGCGCCCGCGCGGCCCGAAGGTTGCCGCCGGTCATCCGTGCGGCGAAACCGAAGGTTGTGCGGCTCATCAGCACCCACAGCAGGATCGCGAGCACGACGCCGGCCGCAAAGCCCCAGTGCACATCGGTGCCGGGGATCGAGCCGATCCGATAGGCGTCGCCGATCGGCATGGTCGAAGGCTTGTTGGCCGAGGCCGGGTCGCGCAGCACCCCCTCGACGAAGAAGTTCATGATGGCGATGGCGATGTAGCTCATCAGCAGCGAGGCGATGGTCTCGTTGACCCCGCGCGCATATTTCAGCCAGCCGGTGAACCCGACCCACAGCCCGCCCGTCAGCATGCCGGTCGCCGCCATGATCAGCAGCGTAACGGGCACGGGTACCGCGTTGGACACCAGCGGAATGGCGATCGCCGCCGCGGTGAAGCCACCCAGCACCAGCGCCCCTTCACCACCGATCATGGTGAGCCCGATGCGCGCCGGGATGGCGAAGGCCAGCCCGGTGAGGATCAGCGGCGCAGCCCGTTGCAGCGAATTCTGGATCGAGAACGAGGAACCGAACCCACCGGTCCAGATCAGCCCGTACAGCGTCAGCGGGTCCTTGCCGATCACCAGCAGGAAGACCGCGAAGATCAGCCCCGAGACGATCACCGCCCCCACCGGAATGGCGATCGATTCCGCAAAGCGGAGCAGCTGCAGGTTGGACCCGGTCTTTTCCGGGATGGCGGCTGTATCGGCGGTTTCAGCGGTCATTGGCTCGCCTCATGGTCGGAGGATGGGGCCACCCCCACCCTTGATCCCTCCCCACAAGGGGGAGGGAGACGACTGCAAACTCGGCACACTCCCGCCCGTCGGCCCCTTCGCCTCCCTCCCCCTTGTGGGGAGGGAATGAGGGTGGGGGTGGCCACGCGCTCGATGGTCCAGCGCGAGCATCGCGGCGCAGGAAGCGTGCACCCGCTCCCCACGCCGCAAACCGTCAGATCAGGTGATCGAACCCTGCACGCCTTCGAGCAGCCAGTTCATGCCGTCCAAGTACGGGTCGTAGTTGTCGTAGTCCTTGTCGACGACGACGTTGCCGGCATTGTCCTTGAGCGTACCCTTGTAGATCGGAGCGCCCGCAACCAGCGCCGCGATGGCCGCATCGGCAGCTGCGATCGCCTCGGGGGTCGCGCCGGCGCCATAGGGCGTGTTGCGCAGCATGTCGTTGTTGTAGCCGCCGACGAGGAAGTTGGGCGGCGTTTTGCCGGCCGCGATGTCATCGGCATACGACTTGTAGATCGTCTCCCACTTGTACTCGGCGCCGGTGATAAAGCCCTTGGGCGCCAGCGGCGCCTGCGAGGCATTGTGGCCGGCGGTCTTCACGCCACGGCCTTCGGCGGTCTCGATCACCACCTTCGGGCTATCCACGTGGCAGGTGATGACTTCGCAGCCGGCATCGACCAGCGCGTTGGTGGCTTCCGCCTCGCGCACCGGCAGGCTCCACTCGCCGGTGAAGATCACCTGCACCGTGGCGTTCGGGTTGACCGACCGCGCGCCGAGCAGCACCGAGTTGATATTCGACAGCACCGACGGGATGGGCTTGGCCGCGACAAACCCGATCTTGCCGCCCGACGACAGCCCGGCGGCGACGCCGTTCACGTAATGCGCCTGGTTCAGGTAGGGGAAATACGAGCCGGCATTCTTCGGATCGGTATCCTTGTTCCACAGCGGCGCGGCGTGGCGGAAGGTGACATCCGGGTACTTTTTCGCCAGTTCGACCACGAACGGGTTGTAATAGCCGAACGAGGTGGCGAGGATCAGGTTGGCGCCGTCGAGGTTGATCATCGACTCCATGGACTTGGATACGGCGTCGGTTTCGGGCACGTTCTCTTCTTCCACCACGGTGATGCCGGGCAGTGCCTTCAGCGATTCCACAGACACGGCGTGCGCCTGGTTCCAGCCGAAATCGTCCTTCGGCCCGACATAGACGATGCCGAGGATGACGCTGGTCTGGGCCTTGGCTATTCCGAACGGCAGCGCCGACGCGGCAAACCCGGCTGCGCCGGCTTTGAGCAGTGTGCGGCGAGAGATAGCGTTGAATGTCATGACGTATTCCCCTGGATTGCACCTTTGGGCGCCGCCCCACGGCCCAGCGCCGGTATCCACGAAGATCAATGCAATCCATGTGCCAAGCCGAATGTCGCGCGCAGTTGCGCTAATCAGTGTGTAATTTCAGTGAGTTGGGTGCCGTAATCTGAGAATCCCACTTGCCCGCCGCCTTCGATGAATGCTTAATGTTCTCGCACGCCTGATTTGTCTGCCCACTTTTTGCGCACTTCTTAGGTCATTGCATACAATTGGTTGATCGCTGCTAACGAAGGACGTTCTGCCTATGGCCGCATGGATTCCGATTGCCCTTGCTCGTGACGTGCCCATTGGCGTCACCCGTGCGGTAATCGTCGATGAGCGCGAGGTCGTCATCTGGCGCGGCGCCGATGGCGTGGCGCATGTCTGGGAAGATCGCTGCCCGCATCGCGGCATGCGGCTGAGCCTCGGCTTCGTCCGCGACAACGCGCTGAACTGCCTCTACCACGGCTGGCAATACGGCGCCGGTTCGCAGTGCCTCAAGATCCCCGCCCACCCCGACCTGACCGTACCGCCCACCATCCGCGCCAACGCCTACGCCGCAGCCGAAACCGGCGGCATGATCTGGATGAGCACTGACGCGGCCGATGCACCACCTGCCCTGCCCGAACTGCTGCCGGTGATCAGCCTCGCGGTAGAAGCCGCCCCGGAGGTCGTCCTCGCGTCGGTAGGTGGAGCGGCCGCGGACGCGATCCTCACGCTCCGGCTAGCCGGCGAAACGCTCCACATCGGCTGGCACCGGGCACACGCCAACAAGACCATGCTCCACGCCACCATCACCGGCACCGCGAACATCGCCACTGCCACCGCTCACCTCCGCGCCCTCCGCAACAGCGTCGAACAGGGAGCCGCCGCATGAGCCTCACCGACGACCGGGCCGCCCTCGACCAGTGGTACACCCTCGGCGCGCTGCAGGATTTCCCGATGGGCGCCGAAGTCCCGTCGCGCCTCCTCGGTGAAGACGTCACCGTCCGCCGCCTCGGCGATGGCGTCGAAGTCCGCGCCGCCGGCCGCACCCTGCCCGTCCGCACCGACTACGGCCACCTCTGGACCAGCTTCGGCACGCCTGAGCGTGGCCTGTTCGAAATGCCCGAGACCCTCGAACCCGACCGCCGCTGGATCCATTGCGGCCCCGTTCGCGTCCGCGCTTCCGGCCTGCGGCTGGTCGAGAACTTCCTCGATCTCGCCCACTTCCCCTACGTCCACACCGACATCCTCGGCTCCGAGGAGCATCCGGAAGTCGCGAAATACGATGTCGAGCAGCGCCGCGACGTCGACGAGCTGTGGGCCACCAAGTGCGAGTTCTACCAGCCCAAGGCCGCGGCCGCCTCCGACGAGGGCCAGATCAGCAAGTACATGTACCGCGTGGTCAGCCCCTTCAACGTCATGCTTTACAAGACCCCGCCCACCGCGCCGGACCGCTGGGACGTCATCGCGCTGTTCGTCCAGCCGGTGGATGAGGCGGTGTCGGTGGCGCACGCCTTCATGCTGGTGATCGACGACACCAGCACCGATGCCGAGCTCAGCGCCTTCCAGCAGATGATCTTCGTGCAGGACAAGATTGTGCTCGAGAACCAGCGCCCGTCGCTGCTGCCGCTGCAGCCCGGCCGCGAGACCCCGACCCGCGCCGACCTCAGCTCTGTGCTCTATCGCCGCTGGCTCAAGGAAAAGCAGCTCCGCTTCGGCACCGAACCCAGAACCGACCTGCCGAGCACGGACCTGTCGCATGCCTAAGCTCTACGACTACGTGCTCTCGGGCAGCTGCTACAAGGTGCGCCTGCTGCTCAGCATGCTCGGCGTCGCCCATGAAGTCGAAGCCATCGACTTCTTCCCCGGCCGCCAGCACAAGCGCCCGGAATTCCTGGCACTGAACCCGCTCGGCCAGCTCCCGGTGTTCGAGGACGACGGCCTCGTCCTCCGCGACGCCCAGGCCATCCTCGCCCACCTCGCCAACAAGTACGACACGACGGGCCAATGGCTACCCCGCGCCCCCGCGCTCTTCGGCCCGGTGATGATGTGGCTGAGCTTTGCCGGCGGCGAGCTGATGGCGGTTTCGGCCGCCCGGATGATCGGCATGCTGAGCTATCCCGGCGATCTCCCCGTCCTACAGGCCAAGGGCCGCGCCGCCCTCCGCCTCCTCGACGATCACCTCGCCGATCGCGCCCAGGCCAAGAAGCTGTGGATCGTCGGCGACCAGCCGACCATCGCCGATATCGCCATGTTTCCCTATGTGGCGCTGAGCCACGACGCCGGCATCGGCCACGAGGATTATCCGGCGATCAACCTGTGGCAGCGCCAGGTC
>JBKJMF010000179.1:0-12773 GCA_046596525.1 Devosia sp.
TCGCCGCATAACATCAACCCCAAGACGAGGCTAACACTCCGCTAATCTGCGACCCAACCTGAGCCAAATGTTCTGACGACGGACAGCCGGACAGGCTACGACGTCGTCAACCGACAGCTGGTGATCAACGACAAGGACGCCGCGACCATTCGAACGGTCTTCGGTCTGTATCTCCAGGTGGGCACGGTCCCTGCCCTGCTGGATCGCTTGCAGAGCGACGACATCCGAACGGCAGCCCGCTACTCCGCCAAGGGCAACCACCATGGCAACCGCCCCTTCACGCGCGGCCACCTCTACAAGCTTCTCGCCAATCCGATCTATATCGGGCGGGTGCCGCACAAGACCGCCTCGCACCGCGGGCAACATGCGGCGATCATCGACCAGGCAACTTGGGACGCAGTTCAGACTCAGCTGGCGGCCAATACGCAGGGGCCACGAACTCGTCGACGGCGGCCAGCAGCTCAAACTCATTTGCTGGAGGGGCTGCTCAATTCTGAGAGGGGCAACCGGTTCGCTCCGGGCCATTCCAACAAGGGGGCACGGCGGTATCGATACTATGTCGAGCAGGTCGCGACTGGCGCCAGCCGACACGCGGCGCCGATCCGCTTACCCGCCGAGGAGATCGAGACGGCCGCGCTTGCTGCGGTTGTCAGCGTTCTCGCCGACCATAGAGGGCTTGTACATCGGCTGAATGGGATTCCGGCGTCTCAGTTGAGCGACGCGTTTAAGGCAGCGGGAGACATCGCCAGCCGACTTGGTCAGCGTAGCGGCGCCAAAGACGTCGAACAACTACGGACCATCATTCGATCGATCGAGTATCGACGCGATCGGTTGGCGGTGACGTTCTCGGGGCGCGGGCTCGCAATAGCTTTGGGCATAAGCGCTGCAGTCTCAGATGCGGCATGGCCTGCGAACGAGGCGTCCGACGCCGGTGACTTCTCTATCACCGTTCCGCTCGCGACAAAGCGGCGTGGACCTCAGATGAAGCTGGTCGTGCACGGTGCCGAGCGACCGGCGGCGCCCGACCCATCACTTGTCGCCGCGGTGGTGCGGGCGTGGGACTGGGCAGATCGACTAATCTCAGGCGAGATGGCGACGATAGCTGAGATCTGCGCGGAGGAGGGTTTGAGCGACAGTTATGTCGGTCAACTGCTGCCGCTGGCGTTTCTGGCCCCGAGCGTTGTCCAGGATATTTTGGCCGGCAATCAGCCGGCGACGCTTACAGCCAACCGGTTGGTCTGGGGCCAACGTTTGCCTGTGTTGTGGGTAGCGCGGGAGATAACACTGGCAATCTAGTCGCCGGGGTTCGTGATGTGGAGCCATTCGGCGAGCCTGGCAGGCAAGGAGCACGGCGAGCATCCCTCAGGAGGCAATGCCCGCCGGGCCTACTGCTCGCCGACAAGGGGGACCGAATCGGCGAGGTAACGAGAGTAAGAGCCCGATACTGCGAAGCCGACTGCGAATGCCACCGGAATTAGAAAATCCGCAATGTGACGCCGGGGGCTCGTCCGGGCGCTGACGGCGGACGCCCTGGAGAAGCTAGTGGCAAGCCAACGGTCTTTCAAAACGGGTGCGGGATCACCGAGCTTCGTTTTGATCCTCACGTCTTCGTGTTCCGATCCCGCGTAGCGAACTGTGGCTCTGGCGCGAATGTCTGTCTGCAGGGTCCGGCAGTGACTTCCTTACGAAGCGTACGTTGTGAACCGTACGCTGTCGCCGCCGCCCCGGCGGCCGCCTTTGCGCGGCAAGTGCAACCGCACGTTACCGCCATGTGGCGGGTAAGGGAGAACTCAATGCGTATCGTTTCTATTTTGACAGCTCTGGCCGTTGTCGCAGCATCGTCGGTCCCGGTTTTTGCCGCCGAGGCTATGAACTCGATGTCGATGATGGAGGGTGGCCAGGTCGTCTCGATCATGCCTGACGGGCACATGGGTACCATGATGATGACCGACGCTGCCATGATGGACAACATGATGAAGATGGCCAAGCCGCTTGACCAATGCGTCATGTTCATCACCGGCAAGGACGGCAAGACCTACATGGTCACGCTGACCACGAAGGAAGAAATCGCTGAATGCGAGAAGATGGCGATGTAGCTGACCCTGGGGCCGTCCCCGGGCGGCCCCAGACACCGCTTCCGCCGCGTCGGCGTGGGCAGCGCGATTGCCAGGGCGACAGTCACGCCACACTCCAGCCAGGCAGCAGTCGCACAGTGGCCCGCGTGCACTGCAACTTCGCCTGCCGAGCACACCAATGCTAGTCGGCTAACGGCGCCGCCTGCGCTCGAGGCCGGACGGAGGCCTTCTATCGGCAAGCGCAGCGGGGTATTCGCCTCCGAATCGAACGACCGTTGGGCATCACCGGCAAACCTTCTTCCTGAGGCGCGCAGATCGTTCCCAGTGCTCCCTATTCGTCGCTGATCAAGTTAGAATCGTATTGTGATCGTGAGGGGGCAGCAGCTTATGGTGATCGTTATTCTGCTGGATGTTCCGGCCGCCCGACGCTCTAAAATGATAGCGGCTTCCACCAACTGGCGCTCGGTAAGCCCGGCTTTCATAAGCAGAGCTTTGGCGGCTCCTTGGTCGTTGGTTTTCGCTATCTCTTGAAGTTCTGCAAACGTGGCGGGATCTACGGCAAGGGTTTTTTCCAGGAGGGTGGCGCAGCCTTCACCGCCTTTCGCCTTGACTTCAATCCCTTTGCAAGCGGCAGCGACCGCGACAGGATTCGCTGCCTTCGTCGACTGAGCCGCAAACGAGAGGTTCGGCGCCAGCAGCATGGGCACGGCCAATAGAGCGATCAGATACTTCATAATCGGTTCCTCACGGGTTTCTCCGGGTCAGGCCACCCGCCCGCCAATCGGGAAACCAAAAGGAGATTGGCGTCACCAGGTTAAAGATGTCAGCTGAACTAGACATGAACGGGCAGTAATTCGCCTCGGCCTCGAAAAGCACTTTACTCAAGCCCGTCAACGACGGGCTGGGCTACGCAGCCGTCGATTCTGTGCTGGTCGCGTTGGGCCATCGGATCAGATCGGTTCGAAGTTCACCCGCAGCGCTTCCGCTGACCGGTGCCTTCTCGAGCGGCGCATAGGCGCCCTCGACGGAGGCCGCCACTGTGCGGGGGCTCGTCACAGGGAGTTTAGCCCGACGATCAAACCGGCGCTGGACTTGGAACTACTCGGCGTCGCTAGCTTCGCCAGCAGCGCCTGCCACCGCTCCCGCGTAGAAATCCGACAACAACCAGCCAAAGCACGGCGCCCACTGTTGCATTGGCGATGGCAGACACGATCCCGCCCCCGGCCTTATGCCAAATTGTGGAAGAAGCAGTTGCCGATGAAGGCCCCGACAACCCCCACTGCGAGCTTGCCAATCAGGCCGAATTCGGAGCCGCAGCTAGGACTCCTGCGAGCCAATCCGACTATTAGATAATCAAGAGACTTTCTGTGCTGAGCTGCATCGAGGTATCTCCTGCGCGAGGGCGCGTTCCGGGCCTTGAGTAGTTCAGTAAGCAATGCACGCTGCGTCTATGCGCCGAAATAAGGCAGGTATAAAATGGTTCCATCAAACAAACTTGTTCAGTTCATGCAGCTTTGCCTACCGTTTATTCTTGAAATCAACATCCGACACGATTGAAATATAACCTCGAAATTATCCTGCCCCGCCTGGTCCTCCGTTCCGGCGTCGATCAGCGGCTCGTTTATGCTTTTCCATCCGGAAGAAGAGGATATCAACATGCAACTTAATCAGTCGTTTTCACGGCGCAACGTTCTGAAGTGGACAGGTACTGCCGCTGGGATCGCGGTAGCCGGCGCCATCCTTCCCAACTTTGGCATCTCGGCTGCCCTCGCCGCCGACCTCGGCGAAGGTGATGTGGGCGTCCTCAATTACGCCTACGCCTTGGAGCAGCTCGAAGCCGCGTTCTATACGCAGGTCATCAAGACGCCCTATACGGACATCACCGCCGATGAGACGTCGTGGCTGACAGATATCCGCGACCATGAGGTCGAGCATCGCGACTTCCTCAAGGGTGCGCTCAAGGATGCCGCCATCCCCGATCTTGAGGTGGATTTCTCGGCCGTCGACTTCAAGAGCCGCGAGAGCGTTCTTGGCACCGCCAAGGTTTTCGAAGACCTGGGCGTTGCTGCCTACAACGGCGCCGGCAAGCTTATCGAGAATGTCGAGTACCTAGCAGCCGCCGGCACGATTGTGTCGGTCGAAGCGCGCCATGCTGCCGCCATCCGAGATCTGCTCGACGCAAATAGCGTCGCTTTCGCCGGTGACGATGTGGTGGACAAAAACGGTCTTGATGGCGCGATGGCGCCGGCCGACGTGCTCAAGGCCGCCGACCCGTTCATCAAGACCGAAGTCACCGCCAAAGCGTTCATGTGAGGACAATGACCATGATCAACTCAACCAACATCCTTGCCGGCGCCGATCCCGAACTCACTGAACGCCTGGTCGTCGATCGCCGCAGCCTTTTTCGCGCATCGGCACTGAAGCTGGGCGCTCTTGCTTCGGCTCCCCTCGTTCTAGCAATGGCCTCGCAGGAGGCGTTTGGCCAAGAACTGCCGCAGGGCATTGTCGATGTACTGGTCTTCGCGTTGACCCTCGAACATATCGAGGACGCCTTCTATCGTTCGGGCCTGGAAGCAAAAGGCCTGATCCCTGACGAGTATGTTGGCATCTTCAACCAGATTGGCAAACACGAGGCGGCCCACGTGGCGCTGCTCTCGGGTGCACTGGGCGACAAGGCCATCAAACGGCCCAAGCTCGATCTCACAGCCGGTGGCAAGTATGCCGACGCGCTGACCAACTTCGACACCTACCTGACCCTCAGCCAGACGTTCGAAGACCTCGGTGTTGCGGCCTACAAGGGCCAGGCCGGCAATCTGGTTGAGAACGACGACATCCTGACGACTGCTCTGCAGATCCACTCGGTCGAGGCCCGCCACGCAGCCATCGTCCGCAAGATTGGCGGCAAGAAGAGCTGGGATGGTGCGTTCGACAAGCCGATGACCAAGGAAGAAGTGCTCGCCGCAGCGGGCCCGTTCCTCGCCTAACTAGCTCTAAAGGTCGACGATCGGCCGGCTGCGTATCGCCATTGCCTTTCATGCAGCCGGCCGATCGACTTCACAAGGCTCGAGAATTGCTTGAGTGTCTGCGGTTTGCGTCGGTGGAAATAGAGACGGTGCCTCCTGTTGATCTCAAATAGGTACCTCGGCTGGTGGTATACAATTTTCCGCCTGCCTTCCTTTAAAATGGGACGATTCAAAGGCCACGGATATTAATTTTAGTTATTCGCTCAATGCCAACAAGTCGATCTGGGTTGATAATATCTGCTTCGACGGCGTCGGAGATCCTTCGCAAACTGTGCGGGAGACGACACCTATCGACGAACCATATTCGCGGTTTAAGGTCAGTTTCCTGCCGGCCGCGATCCGATGGATACCCTTCACAAAAGGCGACTATTTGATCTTGAAGCTTGATCCAGACTACCAGGTGGTCTCTAGAGTCGGGTCGCAGAATCGAAGGTACCTCTGGATACGCTCTCGCGAATCTTGAATAGACGGCGGAAGCGCGCCGCCAAGGCTTCGGCCTTGCTAACCTCATCGCTCCACTACACACCGGCCGCAAAGTGACAGGCGATATGCCGGGACAGGAGCGGTAAACATTCAGCTTCGGTGTGTACAAGCGCGACTTGCAAGATTGGACGGCTGCACCGTAGTTGCCAGCCCGATTTGCTCATGAACATGCAGGAGAGCCGACCAGCTAGACTTGTTCGGCGGCAATCGTGAAGTTTTCGTGGCAACACCTGCCTCGGGTATAGGCAGTAGCATAGGCTTTGGCTAAGCTTGTCAGCATGAGCACCACTCTGAGCCCCGGGATCGCCGACCTCATCGCCCGTACCGCCCTGCGGGATCGTGCGGCATTTCGTGATCTCTATACCCGCACCAGCGCGAAACTTTTCGGCGTAACGCTGCGTATTCTCAAGGACAGAGCGGAAGCCGAAGAGGCGCTGCAGGAAGTGTACGTGAAGATCTGGCAACGCGCCGACCGCTACGTGGCGGGAGGTTACAGCCCGATCAGCTGGCTGGTGGCGGTTGCCCGCAACCACTCGCTGGACGTGCTTCGGGCGCGAAAACCGGTGAGCGATGATATCGACCTCGTGCTTGACCTTGCCGATGGCGCTCCTGATCCAGAACAGGCAACGATCGACAATTCCGAGCGCACCCGCATCAACGGCTGCCTCGGTGAACTCGAGAGCGACAAGGCAGATTGCGTGCGGGGGGCCTATCTCGACGGCTTCGGCTACGAGGAACTGGCGACGCGCCACAGCGTGCCGCTTAACACGATGCGAACCTGGCTGCGACGCAGCCTGTTGAAACTGAGAGAGTGTCTTTCGGCATGAGTACAGAAGGAACCAGCGGCGGTAGGGAAGACGACCAGGTTCTGGTCGCCGAGTACGCGCTCGGCCTTCTCGAAGGCGGCGAACGCGCTGCCTTGGCGCGCCGCCTTGCGGCGGAGCCGACCCTGGCCTCGGACCTGCGCCTGTGGCGCAGCCGTCTGTCGAGCCTCGACAACGAATTTGCCGAAGTCGCCGCACCCGCCGGCGTGCTGCAGAAGGTCGAAGCGCGAGTCTTCGGTCAACCGGTGTCCTCCGGGGGCTGGTGGAATTCGCTTGCCCTCTGGCGCGGCCTGACGGGTTTGGCCGCAGCCGTTGCTATAGTTGCTGTCGGCGTCAACCTGATGCAGCCGCGTGTGGACCCTAATGCGCTGGCCACCCAGTTGGTTGCCGCCATCCAGGCGCAGGAAGGCAGCGGCGTCGAGTTTGTCGCCCTGTACGATCAGGCCTCGGGTCAGGTGCGGCTCACCTCGCTCAAGGGCTCTGCGGTGCCCGATAAGGATTTCGAGCTCTGGTACATCAAGGGCGAACAGCCCGCCGTGTCGATGGGCGTGATCCCGGTCAACGAGCGCAAGGAAATCCCGCTGGATGCGGCGGCCAAGGCCAGCATCGAGCGGGGCACCGTGTTCGCGGTAACGCTCGAACAAAAGGGCGGCTCGCCCACCGGCAAGGCCCAGGGCCCGATCGTTGCGGTAGGTACCGCGACGGCGATCTGATGACCGGCCGTGCAGTTCGAGTTTCGACGGCTCGCTTCCGGCAGAGGGGAAGGTCTTTCATCGTGCGTCAGGCTGCGTCAGTACCGAATGCGATCGTAGCAAATCCAGCGCCGCTTCCGCCTCACACTTAAGTGCGCAGTTCGGATGCCCGACCTAACTGGCGACCCGGTGATGGACTGACGCGCCCAAATGCATATGCGAAACAGCCCATTAGAGAATGGTCCGACTGCATCAAGAGTTGGGGCTCGGATTAGCCGTCTCCAAGCTTCGCGGGGTGGCCAGGCCAGGTAAACGCGCCTTTCAGGGGGTTAGCCGGGGCATCGCACTTAGATAAAACAATGAGTTAATGGGATACGAATGGCGACGGAGCTGGGCTTGCTAACTCTAGGACATGTCTCGGGAATTTCCAGCGCAACTAGGCTCTAAGTCATTGATCTCGTTAGTTTATCTATCCGACGAGCACCCGAGCGTCCCGACTCCACCACCGGTGTCCGACTGGCCCTCCATAAACTTCGCTCGCGCCAAAAGCGCACGCTTGCCACTCGAGGGCGGCTGGATCGGCGGCGAACGCATCTTGCGGCGCGGATATAGCAAAGCGACTTTGCGCGGGCCCGTCGTTCCAGGGCGCAAAGACTGACAGCCTTTGCGCCTAGAGATCCGTATCTTCCAGTAGGCCCGCAACGACCCATCTTATGATCAGTTCGATCTAGTCATCTGGGCAGCGGGTAGCTTAAGAACGGCATGAGGGACGGCTGTCGCCTCGAAGGCGTCGGACCAGCTCGCTCCCTTCGGCATCGCCGAAACGTGGAGCCGCACAAGCCAGGCCTCGACAACGGCCCGTCGTCCCATCCCGTCTGTGTGCCGGACCAAATTATCCCGTGCGAAAAACGTCGGTGCTCAGATATCGCAAACCGGAGTCGACAATGATGGTCGCAACGGTCGCACCCGGGCCAAGTCGCTCGGCTATTTCGAGTGCGGCTGCGACGTTGGCACCGGTAGAGCTGCCGGCGAATATGGCTTCCTCGTGGGCTAGGCGCCGTGCCATCGCCTTGGCGTCTGCCGTGGACACCGTCAGCATCTCGGTGACTTCGTCAGCATGATAGAGCGGTGGTACGAAACCCAGACCTACGCCCTCGATCTTATGCGACCCCGGAGAGCCACCCGATAGTACAGGGGATTCTGCCGGCTCCACTCCGAACACGGGCAGATCCGGCCGATGACGCCTAAGCGCGCGGCTAGTACCGTGTATGGAATGCGCGGTACTGATCATGTGGACAAACGCATCAACGCTGCCGGCCGTCTGCTCCCAGATCTCTTCGCCGAGGCCGAGGTAGCCGTCGGCGCCATCTTCATTGTTGAGCTGGTCGGCCCACCAATGCTTTGGCTGCTGGCTGATCTCACCAGCCCTCGCGATCATCGATCGGATCAACTCCCGCGTGATCTGCTTGTTGTCGCTGATGATGTCGGTGAGTTCGGCACCGTAGGCCTTCATCGTCCATCGCTTCTCTTCGCTGAACGCGTCGGAGAACACGAAATGCGAGTTGTAGCCCAGAGCGGCAGCGACCATTGCCAGTGATACACCGGTGGTCCCTGCCGCGTACTCGACTACTGTACCACCTAACGGAAGACGCCCGGAGGCGGCAGCGCGCTCGATCATCGTCCGGGCCAGCCGATCCTTCATGCTCCCAGTAGGGTTGGCGGATTCGAGCTTTGCGACAACCCGGGCGCTTCCCTGGGGCACGATGTTACGCAACTCCACGAGCGGCGTATTGCCGATAGCGTCGAGGATAGACCGATCCATCTGACTCCCCCAGAACACTCCGAGAGAGACTGTACGCCCTGAGATCCGGCAAAGACAGGGTTCCCTTGCAATGACGCAGGACCAAGGCCATCCTCGGCGCCCCCATCTTGCACGTGCCTACGCAATCCGCTGCTGCCAGTTGTTGTGGTTGCGTAAAGGGTGTTCGCTCTCATCCTTTTTGGAGGGTCCCGCGCTGCTACTCAGAACTCGATGGAGTGCTGAACAAACCAACCCAACGAATCTGTTGCAGACGGCACAATTTTAGCGGCTTGACCTGTGGCAGAAGGGAAAGGACGTGGACCAGCTAGCGTAGCGCATCCAGACCGCGGCCGCTGAGTTCGACATTGACATCGGCTAACGCCGCCATCACGGATCGGATAGCACATCCGCAGAAGGCTGGCGCTAGACCTTAGGACTCGCGGTCATCCCCGTCATCGTCACTACCCTCGCCATCGTCACCGTCCTCCGAGTCGTCGTCAGCATCGGCGGAGTCGTCATCGTCTTCGGCATCATCTGCGTCGTCGGCGTCCTGGTCGTCATCCTCGGTCTCGTCCCTGACGTCGCCGACGACAAGGTCATCCTCGTCGCAATCGATGGTCCCTTGGAGAACGGTGCCGTCCAGCAAGGTCAACGCGGCATTGGTTTCGCCCAGGCCAACCTGCCCGCAGAATTCGGCCAGTTGCTCCTCCGAGACCTGGTCTTCGATCGAGCCTGCGAATGAAACCGTCGGCGCTGTCGCCATCAACGCAACTAATGCGACCGCAAGCTTAACCGAATGCGACATGGAACTCTCCCTGAGATGTCGCCTCGCAGTCTTTCCGGCGGCGACTAAGGAACGCTACGGTGATTCTATGCAATTTTAGCAAAAAGATGCCGCAGCGCTTCGTGCCGCTTGGCGTCTCCCGGTCAAGATGACGCGCGAGAGTCCGAACCACAACGTGCTATGCCCGCTGCACCAACGGTGGATGAGCCCAGGTTCATTGCACTAAATGCGGAACCGGAAATTAAGACAACGTTGGCACCTCCGGGTGTTTATTAGGCTATGACTTGGCTGGCAGACCACCTGTCCTCGCTGATTGGGCGTCTCGCTTGTCTCGGAGCCAGTACCTCCGGCAACGTCGCGGTGGTGTTTGCCATCACCCTCCCAGTTTTGCTCGGGGCGGGAGGTCTTGGTGTCGAAACCTCCTATTGGTTTTATCGATCGTTGCAGCTTCAGTCCGCAGCAGACGCAGCCGCCTATAGCGCGGAGCTGGAGAGGCTCGCCGGATCGAAAACCGCAGCCATTGAAGCTGCTGCGGCCGACATTGCCACCAGCAATGGTTTTGAGAAGTCGGGTGGGACCCTGACGGTCCATACCCCACCCACAACCGGTCCCAACACCTCCGCTCACGCGGTCGAGGTCGTCCTTAGTCAGACACTGGAACGCTACTTCACCTCTATCTTTTCAAGCGACCCCGTCGTCTTGAGTGCGAGGGCCGTAGCCAAATCTTCGACGGTGTCGAAGGCATGCATGTTGGCGCTCGATACCATGGCGTCAAAAGCGGCGCTCTTTGCGGGCAGTTCGAACCTGACCCTGACAGCCTGTTCGGTGATGTCGAACTCGACCGCGGCGGACTCGATCAAAGTTCAGGGTTCGGCCCAGCTTAAGGTCAGTTGCCTGATGTCTGCGGGTGGCATGGACCTGGGCGGCGGGGCGGTCTCGACAACGTGTGCGACACCCATCACCAGGACGCAACCGGCAATCGACCCGTTCGTCGACCTGCCAGTGCCGCCGGTGACCAGTCCTTGCCGAAGCAGCAAGGGCGCAACCTTGCAGCCTGGAACCTATTGCAGCGGCCTGAGCCTTTCGGGGACTGTGAATCTCAACGCCGGAGTTTATGTCATTGATGGCGGTGATCTCAAGATCAACGCCAATGCGATCATCACAGGTGCCAACGTGACGATCTACATGAAGTGCGGATCGCGCGTCAGCATGAATGGCACCGCTACGATCAAGCTCAGTTCGCCGACCACGGGTAGCTATTCCGGTGTCTTGTTCTACGGCGATCGGACCTGCGTCGGCGGTTCGAACACCTTCAATGGCACGGCGACATCGCTGCTGACCGGAGCGATGTATTTTGCCAAGCAGGACGTAAACTTTCTCGGGAATTTCTCCGGTAGCGGCGGCTGCTCGCAGATCGTGGCGGGGACCATCCAATGGTCTGGTAACACCAGCATCAAACAGGACTGCACCAGTCTCGGTATGCGCGATATTCCAGCCAATCTGACCGTTCAATTGGTGGAGTAAGTGGGTCGGCGCGTAAACTTGGTCGGCGATCTGGCCGGAAATTCAGCAATTGAGTTTGCGCTGCTCGCGCCAATTTTGCTTCTTGTATGTTTGGGGCTCATCAACGGTTGGTCGATCGCGTCTTTCACGCTCTATATGCGGGCTGGCGTGGGATCAGCCGCAAACCTCTACCTGCAAGGCGCCGGGGACGACAACTCCATCCGGACACTCGTTTTGCAGAATTGGCAGGGCCATCCGAACGACGCGGCTGTGACAATTGCCCGCGCTTATAAATGTGGCACCGTGGCGGTCACTTCGACAACGTTGTGCACAGGGTCCAAGGCGCCAGCGGTCTACATCACTATCCAAGCCACCGGCACCTGGGTCGCTCCATTCGAGGTTGATGCGCTGGGAACCCGTCAATTGATGAACCATCACCAGGTGATCCGTGTTCGATAGATCGCGATCCAAGCGCTTTGCGAAGGAGCAGTCTGGGAGTTCGGCGATCGAGTTCGCTATTCTCGGTCCGATATTCCTGATGATGTTCCTTGGGTGCCTGATGCTCGGTTGGGCAATATTCACGATTTCGAATGTAAATTTTGTCGCTGAACGCGCCGGTCGCGTGCTGCAGCTTAATCCGACCATGACCTCGTCCCAGGTTTCGAAAGCCATAAAGTCGCAGCTCGCCTATCTCGACCAGCAAAATCTCACCGTCGCACTCGCAATTAGTACCGGAACTGGCGGCTATCGCATGGGACGAGCCACAGTGACCTACCAATTTCAGTTCGAGGTGCCCTTGGTGGGAGTATATCCGATCGCCTATAGCAGCACGGTTAGCGTACCCTTGGTCTGAACTGACATTTCGGGCCAACTGAACCGCATGCAGCAAGCCGGCCGGCAGCGGCCGAGGCCATCTAGCATCGGAGGGCCGATACGCGGCTGAGCACCCATGTCAGTGAATTTGCAGGTAACCCCCCTGATGTCGGTCCAGCCAGCGAGAGCGAAACGCTCCGGCACCGAGCATTCGTGGCTGGACAGAGCCCCCCATCCATCCCCGGTGGGGGCTTTTTAAATGGGCTCAGAATGTGAAATCCGCCGTGCCACCAAAGAACGCGACAAGCCAAAACGCGGTGGGGCTGAACGCCACGCATGTGCCTAATTTCCCGCACCGGCAGCTGGTCACGGACAGTTTACCTCAGGCCGGGAATAGCTATCGCATTGGAGGTGTTTAACTCGTTGAGGGCTTTTCGGAGGAGACGCAAAATGAAACTCGCTCTGTTGCTCATTGTTGGAGCCGCACTCTCGGTGGGACCGGCTCTCGCCGACGACCACCTGTTCCAGGCAACTCAGTCCGGCGGCCTGACGTTCGATGCAAACACAGATACCATCTCGAACAAGGCTGGCCATGTCATCCCGGACAAGGCGCCCGGCCAGGGCAGCCCCTTCAGTGGCGAACACCAGTGTACCCCGGCTACTGACACCTCGGCCGCGCAGGAACATGCCAATGTAAAGGCAAAGGGTGCCGGCTCCGTCGCGGAGTGCATCAAAGAGGAGTAGACCATCGAGGCGTAGCAAAAATCACCGCTTT
>JBKJMF010000506.1:0-5083 GCA_046596525.1 Devosia sp.
ACGGACGGCGCCAGCAGCGCCGTGATCCGCGGGCCCGTGAAGTTGCCCGATACGACGATGCGGTCGTCGATGGCGATGTGATAAAAGTCGGCCGTCAGGTCGAGGCCAGGGATGGGCGTGAGGACGAGGCCGCCGCTTGCATGGACCGAGTTCTCCGGCTTGAGTGCCTCGGCGCCGAGCACGATGGCGGCTGGGGAGTTGACCGGCAGCGTCAGCGACTCGAAGGGCACCAGGCCCTGGCCGGCGACGTTGAGGAAGTTGGTCGCGGTCGACGAGAAGAACGACTGCCCCAGTGACGGGGCGCGGAACCCGCTGCTGAGCGCCCCGCGCATCACGACCCGCGGGTCGATCTGCACGCGGGCCGTCAGCTTGCCTTCCACGGTGCCGCCGAAATCGCTGGAGAATGATATGTCCACCAGATCAACCGTGAGTGCGGCCCTTCTGGCCAGCGCCGTTACCGCGGCGCTTTCGTCCTTCGCGGCGGCTTCGCCGCTTACCGAGGCCGAGGGAAAGGCAGCAATGGATGCCGGCAAGGAGAAGTGTTACGGCGTTTCGCTGGCCGGGATGAACGACTGCGCGGCGGGTCCCGGCACCACGTGCCAGGGCACGTCGACCATCGACTTCCAGGGCAATGCCTGGGCCTTCGTTCCTGGCGGAACCTGCACTGCCATCGTGGTGCCCGGCGACCGCAAGGGGGCGCCTGAGTCATTGACGCGTGATCTGCCGGCGTAAGCCGCACAATCTGCCGGAAAGCGGAGGCCACGATGAACGAACTGACGAGAATTCAGCACTCCCGGGCATCGGTAGTCTCGCGCTTTCCGGCCCATCCCGTCGAAGGTCTTGCCGGGACCAGCCTCAAGCCTGAGCACCTGGAGCATATCCTCGCCGACGGGCCGCAGCGGGCCTTCTTCGAGGTCCATGCGGAAAACTACATGGGGGCGGGCGGACCGCCCCATGCGGCGCTGACGCGCATCCGTCAGGACTACCCGGTCTCGCTGCACGGGGTTTGCATGTCAATCGGGGGTCCGCAACCGCTCGACAAGGTGCATCTGGGCCGCTTCAAGGCACTTGTCGACCGCTACGAGCCGGCGCTTGTCTCCGAGCATCTGGCATGGTCGACGCACCAGAGCACCTTTTTCAACGACCTGCTGCCGCTACCCTATACGGAAGCCACGCTAACCCGCGTCGCCGAGCACATCGATGAGATGCAGGAAGCCATCGGCCGGCCGATCCTGCTCGAAAACCCCTCGACCTATGTGGTGTTCCCGGAATCGACGATGAGCGAGACCGACTTCATCCGGGCGGTTGTCCGTCGCACGGGCTGTGGCCTGTTGCTCGACGTCAACAATGTGTTCGTGTCGGCCACTAATCACGCCTACTCGGCGCTCGGCTATCTCGCCGACTATCCGCTCGAACACGTGGGCGAGATTCACCTGGCCGGGCACAAGGAGCAAACCGATGACGAGGGGGAGCTCCTGCTCATCGACAGCCATGACGGTCCGGTCGCCGACGCGGTCTGGAAACTCTTCGACATCGTAATCGGCCGGCGCGGCGCGACGCCCACGCTTATCGAGTGGGACAGCGACATTCCCGATTGGCCGATCCTCAAGGCGGAGGCGACCGCGGCGCAGATGATCCTCGATCACCATGCCGATCGTCAGACGTTGAGACGTACCGATGCCAGCCATTGACGATGATCCGAACGGCGCCGGTCGCGGGCACGCTTACGCTGCGGACTTCGTCTCGGCGCTGCTCAATCCGGAGCGCCCTGCGCCTGCCGTGATTTCGGGACCGGGGAGCAAGGCGGCGGCCAAGCGCTACGGCGTCTATCGCAACAGCGTCACCGTCAGTCTCATCAACGCGCTCGCGGCCGTGTACCCGGCAACCCAGCGGATCACGGGCCAGGACTTCTTTCGCATGATGGCGCGCCTGCACGTGCGTGCGACGCCACCGACCTCACCTCTGCTGTTCGAATATGGCCGCGACTTTCCCGCCTTCATCAAGCGCTACGAGCATGCGCAGTCGATGTCGTGGCTGGCCGACGTGGCGCGCATCGAGCGGGCGTGGCTCGACGCCTACCATGCCGCCGACGCAGAACCGCTGTCACCCAAAGCCTTTGCGGCGGTTCCGGGGGAGCGGCTGGCCGACATCCTGTTGATACCGCACCCCGCGGTGCGCATCGTGCGCTCCCGCTACTCTGCGCTCACGATCTTCGCAGCCAATCGAATCAATCGCCCGGTGACGCCGATCGATGCGGACGAGCCGGAGGACACTCTGGTAACCCGGCCTGGGCTCGCGGTCTTCGCGCGGCGCCTGCCTTCCGGCGGCGCTATATTCCTCACCCATCTCATCGCTGGCGAGCCGCTTGGTGTTGCGGCTGCGGCGGCAATTGACGACAGCTCGAGCTTCGATCTTGCCGCCAATATCTCGGGCATGGTCGGGGCGGGTGTATTCACCGACATTCGTTGGGGGAGCTGATGGGCGTCCAGCAATCAGGGTTCGGCGCGAACGTGCTGCACACCGCTACATCGATTGCCGACTTCGTGAATTCGGGGATACGTCGGCTCGCAACGCCTTCGCTGACCCAACTGATCCTTCGGCTCGCCCTCGCCGTTCCGTTCTGGCGGTCCGGGGTGAACAAGTGGGACAGCTTCCTGCAGTTGAACGATGTCGCCGCGCTGCTTTTCAGTTCGGAGTTCAAGCTCCATCTGCCGGGCGGCCCCTACGCGTACCCCGCACCGGAGGTGATGGCGTTCGCGGCCGGCTCGGCGGAAATCGTGCTGCCCATCCTTCTGGTCCTCGGTCTCGGCTCGCGGATCGCCGCCCTCGGCCTGCTCGTCATGACGATCGTCGTTCAGCTTACCGTACCCGACGGCTGGCCCATTCACCTCACCTGGGCCGCGATGGCGCTCGGCATCATGGCCTGGGGACCCGGGCGGGTTTCCATCGATCACCTCCTTGGAGGTCCCAGCCCGGCTCAGCCCCGTTCTGCGGCATGAGCCACCATTGCCCCTCGAAACGGCCCAGCGCACATCGGTGTGCACACATAGGTCCGCACGACGAGCCCCATAGACGGCTCCCTGTTCGATCAGGCTGCGCACCACCTCCTCAACGAAGTATCGAGTGCCGTCGGTCTTGCGCATCATGATGTGGCGCAATTCGTCGGGTAGGTCGTCGATGCGCAGCAGTGCGGAGATAAGCGTGTCTATCATCGGCATCAAGCGGGCGGAGCACGACCTCCATGTATCGGTGCGGAAAGTCGGTTTTGGGCCTAAACTTGACCTGCCAAGCAGCCGATTCCCGCTCCGGACAAAACGCGTAGCACTAGCTGAAGCGCGTTGACGTTAGTGTAAGGACTGCCGTCGAAGTTCTTGAACAACTCCCTGTTTCTCATTTTGATGAGGCCAGTGTCAGGACCTCTTCGACCTTGCGCGCATCATCGCTGGTCGAGGCCTTCACATCGGCTTCTTCGATCATCAGCCAGCCGCGCGATAGTGCCTCACAGCGATGGTTCCATCCTTCGCTCACTGCAACGTGCCCCCACTCCTCGTAGGGGGCGTCCAGATCCTTCTCGATCTGCGCGTAGTTCTCGGCATTGCGGGCCCGGATCCACTCTCCACTTTCGTCAGTGCCGGAAATCCCGAACTTTTCGTCGGCCTCACGGATAATGGCGAGATAGCGCTTTTGCCCTTCGCAATAGGACTGTAGGGCATCGGGTCCAAACTTGGTCGCCTCTTCGGCCGCTGCGGGCGCGGACAGACAGGCGGTGGCGGCTACCAACGCGAGGGTAGCAAGGTTTCGACGGCGCCATCCTCTTTGGAATGCAATGTCGTCATTGCCGGGACGTGCGACGGCCCCCCGCGCCATTTATGAAGAATCACACGCCTTCTGCGCCCACCATTGTTTTCCGAGCAAGCTTTGTCGGCATTTGAGCGTCAGCTACAGCTCGCTTCAAACCTAAGGCCCCTCGGCAAGCCCTCAAGTGTCTGATCCATTGTCATATCCCGCTCCACACAGCCAAACTTAACGTGGAGCAGATGGTGGGGGCGGTCTCATGATGGTGATTGACGTCACTGACGATGGAACCTGCGAGTGCTGGATGGGTTAGCGTGGCAAGGAATTTGCCATGCTCTCGCTCCTTCGCCGTGCGGTCGGTATTTTGGCCGTCGTCATCGCCATAGCTTTCGCTCTGTCGCCGCACGCGGCGACGGCTGCGCATTCGGCGGCCGCGGCGCAGCTGCATACCAGCACCCAGCACCATCCGTGCGATGGTTCCCATTGTAGTCGGGGCGACGTGACCACGTGCTGCGGCTACTCGCACTGCGTGGCGGGGTTGCCTCAGCAACCCGGGGACGCCTCTTCCGTCGTCCAACGGGACCGACCAGCTCTGTCAGTGGCGACCGTCGCGCAGCTAGCGATTGACCGGCGTCTCGACCGCCCGCCAAAACAGACGTGATCCTTCCTCGTAAACTCAATTCAAAGGAAACGATCATGAAAACGATCACACTCGCGCTTTCGCTTGCCTCTCTCCTGGCCATCGCCTCCCCCACGTATGCTCAAGACGCTGCCGCTCCGCTCCCGGACATTTGCATGACCGATGCCGGGAAGATGGCGATGGAGTCCATGCCCGCGATGCCCATGGCGCATCAGATGGACGAGGCTCATACCGCGCTCATGGCCGGTATGGAGAAAACCCACAAGGACATGATGATGGGCACCATGGCCGAGGACGTTGATGTCGCATTCTACTGCGGGATGATCCCGCACCATCAGGGCGCTATCAACATGGCCAAGGCCGAACTGCAATACGGTGACGACGAGGAGGCCAAGGCAATGGCCCAGATGGTCATCGATGCCCAGGAAAAGGAGATCGCCGAAATGCTGGCCTGGCTGGAAAAGCAAGGCAAGTGACGGCGCGGGGGCGCCCTAGAGCCCCCCTACTCTTACCTGGAGATTCTAAATGCATCACTTGAGCCAAGAAATGCAGGCATGCATCGACGCCTGTACCAGGTGCCATCAGGTCTGCCTCTCGATGGCGATGAACCACTGCCTAGAAGTCGGCGGCGAACACGTCGCCAAGGAG
>JBKJMF010000597.1:0-7618 GCA_046596525.1 Devosia sp.
CCGGGCTGCGCCTCGATGATGATCGGGCGACGCTGCATGCCGGAGATCCAGGCGCGGCGGAAATCGGTGGCGGCGGGGCCGAGCTCGGAGGCGTAGAGTTTCTTGGGGCGATCCGAGAGGTCGACGATCAGTTCGATGGCGCCGTCGGGGATCAGTTTTTCGCGGGCGTGGGGCGGATCGAGGCCGGCAAAGAAGGTCATGGTCTCGACATGGGCGTCGAGCGGCGGGCCGGGGCAATGGATCGCGAGCTCCATCCAAAGATGGAACGCCTTCGGGCCGAGGCAGTCAACGACCAGACGAAAGCTCGGCTACCTATCGGCGGCGAATGGCACTAACATATTGGTGGCATTCCAAAACGGCGGTAGTGACGTGAACGAGATGGCCCCCATTGGGGTGAGGCGGGCTGCGGCGACGCAGGGTGTGGTGGCGCGGCTGCAGGAGGTGATCCGCAAGGACCGGATCATGACCGACCCGGTGATGACTTACGCCTATTCGGGCGATGCGAGCCACTATCGGCTGGTGCCGGCGGTGGTGGTTATCGTCAATACCGAGGACGAGGTGCGCGCGGTGATCGCGGCGGCGCGGGCCGAAGCGCTGCCGCTGACGTTTCGCGCTGCCGGTACGTCGCTCTCGGGCCAATCGATCACTGACGGGGTGCTGGCGGTGCTCGGGGATGGCTGGCGGAAGCTGATGGTGCACGACGGCGGCGAGCAGGTGACGCTAGGACCGGCAAATATCGTCGCCAACGTCAACAAGGCGCTGAAGCCGTTCAATCGCAAGATCGGGCCGGATCCGGCAAGCCAGGCGACCTGCAAGATTGGCGGCGTGGTGAACAACAACTCGTCGGGCATGTGCTGCGGCGTTGCCTACAACACCTACCACACGATGGCGCGGCTCAGGGTCATGCTGGTCGACGGGACAGTGCTGGATTCAGGCGATCCCGCCTCGGTCGAAGCGTTCCGGCGCTCGCATGCGGAGTTGCTGGCGGGATTGCAGCAGCTGCATCACGAGGTGATGGCGGATGCCGAGCTGGTGGCGCTGATCCGCAAGAAATACCGGATCAAGAACACCGTCGGGTACTCGATCAACGCGCTGGTCGATTTCCATGATCCGATCGACATCCTCATCCACCTGATCGTCGGCTCGGAGGGAACGCTCGGGTTCGTCTCCGAGGTGACCTACAACACCATTCCCGAGCACCCGTACAAGGTGACCGGGCTGATCCCGTTTCCGGACCCCTATTCCTGCGGCCGGGCGATCTCGCGGCTTGCCAACGGCGGCGTCCAGCAGACGCACGGGGTGACGGCCGCCGAGTATCTCGAACGGCGGGCGCTTGAGGCGGTGACGCATCTGCCGGTGATGCAGCCCTATCTCAAGTTCTTCACCGAGACCTCGCCGGCCATGCTGATCGACATCTCGGCCGAGAGCCCCGAAGCGCTGGAGCGGGAGATCGCGGCGGCCGTCGCGGTGCTGAGCGAGGAGGGCGCCACCGACATCGATTTTGCCGATGACGAAGAGCGCGCGCACCTGTTGTGGGACATGCGCAAGGGCTTCATCCCTATGTTCGGGGCGACGCGGCCCAAGGGCACAACGATGCTCACCGAGGATGTGGCGGCGCCGGTCGACCAGCTCGCCGATTTCGTCATTGATATGCGCAAGCTGCTGGACGAGTACGGTTATTTCGACGGCGTGCTGTTCGGCCACGCTCTGGCGGGCAACCTGCATTTCCAGATGGCCGCCGATTTCTCAAATCCGGAGGAGGCGGATCGCTTCGACCGGTTCTCGGTGGCGCTGGGTGAGCTCGTCTCGGTGACCTATGGCGGCAGCCTCAAGGCAGAGCACGGTACCGGCCGGGCGATTGCCTCGTTCGTCGAACTGGAATGGGGGCAGAGCGCCTATCGGGCGATGCACCGGATCAAGGCGCTGTTCGACCCGGAGGGCCTGCTCAATCCCGGTGTGCTGCTGAACGCGGACCCGCAACTGCATGTGCGCGACCTGAAGCTGATGCCGATTGCCGACGACATCATCGACATGTGCATCGAGTGCGGGTTCTGCGAGCCGGCGTGCCCGAGCCATCACATGACGATGAGCCCGCGTCAGCGCATCGTGGTGACGCGCGAGCGGGCGCGGCTGCGGCGGACGGGCGAAGATCCCGAGCGGCTGAAGGCAATGGACGAGGGGTTCGAGTACGCGGGACTCGCGACCTGTGCGGCGGGCAATGTTTGTGCGTTGCGCTGCCCGGTGGGGATCGAGACCGGGAAGATGGTGATCGGCGAGCGGGCGCGGCGTCGGACCGACGCCGACCGGCGTACGGCGCACCTCGTGGCGGGCCATACGGTGGCGCTGGAGCGTGGCATGAAGCTGGCGGTGGGCGCGCAGGCGTTTTCGCGCACCATTATCGGCAATGGTGCGACCGACGCACTGGCGGGGCTGGCGCGCAAGGTGACGCGCGGCGCGATTCCGCGGCTGTCGCCGGCGCTGCGGCCGGGGCCGGGGGCGCCGAAGCCGATGCATTTACCGGGCGCGCCCAATGGGCAGGTGGTGTATTTCCCGTCCTGCGCGACGCGAATGTTCGGGGCGCCGACGCGCGAGAACGGGTTGTTGCCGACGACCGATGCGATGCTGGAACTGATGCGGCGGGCCGGGTTCGATCCGGTGGTGCCGGAAAAGCTCGATGGGCGGTGCTGCGGGCAGCCGTTCCTGTCGAAGGGCTTTCCGGAGGAAGCCGAGCGGGTCGGGGGCTCGACACGGCGCGAACTCGATGGCCTGAGCAAGGCGGGGACGCTGCCGGTGGTGACCGATGCCTCGACCTGCGCCAAGCATATGCGCGAGCATCCGGGGCAGGCGGTGGTGATGGATTCGGCGGAGTTTCTGCTGAAGGAAATCCTGCCGCGGCTGACGATCACGCGACCCCTGCCGGCGGTGGCGGTGCATCACAATTGCTCGGCGCAGCGGCTGAAGGAACAGGGCGCCATCGAGGCGCTGGCGGCGGTGATCGCCACCAAGGTCGTGGTACTCGATGCCGTCACCTGCTGCGGCTATGCGGGCGACAAGGGGCTCTATGTGCCCGAGCTCAATGCCCACGCGACGCGGTTCGGCAAGGCGCAGATCCCGGAGGGATGCGAGATCGGGCTGTCGACGGTGTCGACCTGCGCGACCGGGTTGAGCGAGCGGATGGGGATACCGTTCCTGTCGATTGCGAGCTTGCTGGAGATGGTTAGCCAGCCGGTGGGGCAGCCGGGCACCCGCTCCCCATGAAAGATGGAGTTGGACAACAGGCACAATAGAACGGCCGCTTCAAACCAAGGCAGACACTCACGTCATAGGACAGGCTCGAGTCACGCTCTGACTGCTAGCCGGCCGGCATGGTGAAGTGGGCTTTGCGCCAAGTCCCGGGGGGCATGCCCACGAACCTCTTGAAGGCTCGATTAAAGGCGGCCTCCGACTCGTAACCCACCTCAGCGCCAACCTGGGCGATGCTGATCCCCGGCGTTTCCAGCCTTCGCACCGCCAGCTGCATGCGCCACCCAGCCAGGTACTGCATCGGGGATGACCCTACGAACTGCGAGAAGAGATTTGCCAGCGAGGAACGTGAGCAGCCTGCGCCTCTCGCGAGTTTGTCCAGCGTCCAGTCGTCCGAGGGTCGGGAATGGACCAGCCTGAGGGCTTCTCCTACGTGCCGGTCGCGCAGCCCGGCCAACCACCCTCTGGAACCTTCCGGTAGCGTCTCCAGATGGGTCCGGATGACTTCGACGAACATCAGTTCGCTCAGCTTGGCGAGAATCGTTTCTGTGCCGGTCCGTCCGCTGCTTCCTTCGGCTACCGCATGCACGAAGAGGTCGGTGATCCAGGCGCTGCCATTAAGGGGCTTGCGGGCGCAGAGGATGGCAGGCAGGGACGACAGGAGCGGATTGAAGGGGCGAACGTCGCACCCGAGGTACCCGCAGATGAACCGCGTTCGCTCATCCCCGTCACCGCCGTGGATGATCTTGAACGGCAGGTGCTCCTCAACAGGCCGATAGTACATGGCCATATCAGGTTGGCTGCGCTGCCCCGGTGTCGAACTCATGACATTAGATGAGCCCTGCGGAAACACGACCACATCGCCGGCCTCGACCCGGACAGGCGGGACCGACTCGTCACCGAGGGCGGCCCAACACGACCCGGAAACGACGGCATGAAATGCGATGATGTGCTGCGCTTCGGGCATAATCGCCGCAGCTATGGCGTCGGTGGGTGGTGACTCGCCGACCCACGGAACGCCGGCGTCGATATCGAAATAGATCGCGCCGGTCAGCCGTACCGCACGAAGCACATCCGAGAGAACGTCCATCAGAACCTCTCCAGTCGTGGTCGCTGCTCGAGTCTGGCGTGCCCCTGGCGATCCGCCAACCCTTGTGGGCAAGGATAGCAGATCGAGCAAGACAATTGGAGCATTCGGCATTCCTCCAACGAAGCTGACATGCGCTGCTGGTCGTTTCATGGAGGATGAGATGAACCAGGACGCCGTCACCCAGTTCTCGGCCAGCATTCGAGGGCAGGTCATCGGACGCGATCACCCCGAATATGACGAGGCGCGCAGCCTCTATAACGGCATGATTGACAAGCGGCCATTGCTGATTGCGCAGTGCACCGACGCCGGCGATGTCATTACCGCCGTCAACTTCGGGCGCGACAGCAAGCTGCCCATCGCCATCCGCGGCGGTGGACACAACGGCCCCGGGCTAGGCAGCGTCAACGATGGCCTGGTGATCGACCTCAGAAACATGAAGGGGGTGCGCGTCGATCCGAAAGGCAGGACCGTTCGCGTGGGTCCCGGCTGCACAACGGGCGACGTGGATCATGCCACGCACGCCTTCGGCCAGGCGGTCCCGTTCGGGATCATCTCGACCACCGGCGTCGCCGGACTAACGCTCTCAGGCGGTCATGGATACCTCAGCCGTCAGTACGGTCTGGCCGTCGACAACCTCATCGAGGCGGACGTGGTGCTCGCCGATGGCAGCTTCGTGACGGCCAGCGAGACTGACAATGCCGACCTGTTCTGGGCCTTGCGCGGCGGCGGTGGCAATTTCGGTGTGGTCACCAGCTTTCTCTTCCGCACCAATCCGGCAAAAATGCTCTACGGGGGGCCGATCGTTTACGACATCGACGACGCGGCGGAGATCATGCGCTGGTATCGGGATTTCGAGAAAAGTGCGCCCCTCGACTTCTACATCTTCCTCGGCCTGCAGTCGGTTCCACCCACGGACCCGTTCCCCCAGGAACACTGGAACAAGAAGATGTGCGTCCTGCTGGTGGCTCACAATGGCGAGGGTGGCGAGGCCGCCGTCAACAAGATCCGCGCCGAGCTGCCGACCCCGCTGTTCGACTGGTGCGGGCCGATACCCTATACGGCGCTACAGAGCCTGTTCGATCCATTCTATCCGAAGGGCCAGAACTGGTACTGGAAGGGCGACTTCGTTAAATCGCTGCCCGATGCAGCCATCGAGGCGCACGTTGCGCATGCACAGAAAGGCAACGTCTTCTCCGCCATGCACCTCTACCCCATCGACGGCGCCGTACATCGCAAGCAGGCCGGCGACACGGCCTGGAACACGCGCGACGCGACCTGGTCGATGGTCATTGTGGGCCTCAGCCCCGAGGCAGGAGACGTATCCATGATCAGGGACTGGGCAAAAAGCTACTGGAGCGCAGTCCACCCCCACAACCTGGCGGGCGCCTATCCCAATTTCATGATGGACGATGAGGGTGAGGCGCGTATCCGTGCCTCGTTCGGCGACAACTACCCAAGGCTTGCGTCCCTGAAGAGCAAGTACGACCCGGGGAACCTCTTCAAGGTGAACCAGAACATTCTGCCTCAAGCCTGATCGCGGGCTGCGGAGCGGGAGTTGGGACAAGTCGGCTCTCCCGAAGCGGGCTCGCCTTGGGGGCGACGCATGCGAGCATGCTGACCAGTTGCCGTTCTCAGCGCGGCGGCATCTTCTCGAACGTTGGCAGAGCTGGGTCGATGTGATCCCAGGCATGGCCCGCGGCAGACCAGGTGAGCAGTTGCGGCTGGTAGCGATGGGGGTCGTCGAGGCTGCCGGCGCGGACCAGGAAGAACTGGGGCATGTCCGGGAAGGTCATGTAGACCGGGGAGCCGCAGGTTGGGCAGAAGGCGCGCGACTTGCGGGTGCCGCCGTCGCCGACCATGTCCCAGCGCGTCGCTTCGCCCTCAACGGTTACGGCGTCGCTGAGGAAGGTCAGGTGGGAGGCGTGGCCGGTGCCGCTTTCGCGCTGGCACTGACGGCACTGGCAATCGTTCATGGCGATCGGGTCAGTGGCGATGGCATAGCGGATAGCGCCGCAGGCGCACCCGCCGGTAAATGGCTCGGTCATGGGATTGTCCTTCTAGGGGATCAGGCCGTGGCCCTGGTCCGGGGCAAGGCGTGCCCGGTTTCCAGCAGCGTCTTGAGGTTGGAGAGGATGCGCGGCCAGCCGCCGGAGATGCCGTTGAGCATCTGCGGATCGAGGTCTTCGTGGGTCACGGTCAAGCGGACCAGCGCACCGCCCATCGGCTCGATATCGAAGCTGACGCGCGAGTGCTTGCTGGCGTCATCGGCATCGCGGGGGCGGGCCCAGGTGAGGACCAGGCGCGAAGGCGGGGTGATCTCTACCACCTTGCCGACCATATCGACGGTGCGGGCATCGTCCTGGCGCTGGTGCTCCCACGGAGAGCCGGGCTGCCAGTCCGAGACGTTGACATGCGCCGGGTCGTCGCCGGCGGGGTCGATCCAGTAGGCGCGCATCAGCTCGGGATCGATAAGGGCCTGCCAGACCCTTTCGGGCGTGGTGGCGATGTAAGTGGCGTAGACGAAATCAGGCTTTGTCATTTGTCATCTCCTTCCAGCCGCGACTTGAGCTGGTGCAAGAGCCCCAGACGCTGCTGCTCGAATTTCTTGACCCAGCGCTCGTAGACCTCGTGGATCGGCACCGGGTTGATGAAGTGGAGCTTCTCGCGCCCCTTCTTCACGGTGGTCACCAGGTTGGCCTCGACGAGCATGTCGATATGCTGGGTCGCCGATTGCCGCGTCATCTCGAGGTGCTCGCAGAGGGCGCCGAGGGTCTGACCATTCTGTGCCGCGAGGAGGTCGAGGACCTTGCGGCGTGTAGGATCGGCCAGCGCCTTGAACACCTTGTCCGAGAGTTCTGCCGTGCTGTTCATGCCGCCATTATGCAGGCAAATACCTGCATGTCAATGGGCAGGTAGTTGCCTGCGTGTTTGCTGGGTGGCGGGCGGTTCGGCGGCGAGGCCTTACTGCGAGCGGGAAAGCCTGCTAGAGCGCGGCTATGACAGAAGTAACAATCGACAGCATCGGGCAGCACGGCGACGGCGTCGCCGAAATCGGTGGCGAGCGGGTGTTCGTGCCGTTCACGCTGCCCGGCGAGCGGGTGGAGATTTCCCGCGAGGGCGAGCGTGGGACGCTGCTGCGGATCATCGCGCCAAGCGACGAGCGGGCTGAGCCGATCAGCCCGTATTTTGGCACCTGTGGCGGGTGCTCGCTGCAGCACATGAACCGCGAGACCTATGCGAGCTTCAAGCGCAGCCTGGTCGAGATTGCGCTGCAGCATGCCGAGG